>DATGGC010000116.1:0-2100 GCA_035308745.1 Candidatus Limnocylindrales bacterium
CCGGACCGGGCAGACTTCAAAGCACGCCCCGCACAGCGACGAGGCGTACGGCAGGGAGGCGGTCTGCTCGTCGACCGGATGCCGCGAGATGCCTCGCAGCTGGGGGGTCAGGATGGCCCCGATCGGGCCGGGATAGGGCGAGCCGTAGGCCCGTCCGCCCGTCCGCTCGTAGACCGGGCAGACGTTCAGGCAGGCGCTGCACTTGATGCAGCGCAGGGCCTGCCGGCCGACCTCGTCGCGCAGGACATCGGTCCGGCCGTTGTCGAGCAGGACCAGGTGGAATGCTTGCGGGCCGTCGCCCGGGGTCACCCCGGTCCACATCGAGGTGTACGGGTTCATCCGTTCGGCGGTCGACGAGCGGGGCAGGAGTTGCAGGAAGACCTCCAGGTCGCGCCACGTCGGCAGCAGCTTCTCGATGCCCATCACCGTGATCAGGGTCTCGGGCAGGGTCAGGCACATCCGGCCGTTGCCCTCCGATTCGACGACCATCACCGTGCCGGTCTCGGCGATCGCGAAATTGGCGCCCGAGACGGCGACCTTCGCCCGCAGGAACTTCTCGCGCAGATGGAGCCGGGCCGCCTCAGCCAGGTCGCGCGGATCGTCGCTCAGGTCGGCCGGTGCCGGCCGCCCGGCGCCGGCCATCTCGGTCCGGAAGATCTCCCGGATCTCGGTCCGATTGCGATGGATCGCGGGGACCAGGATGTGCGACGGCAGGTCGTGCCCGAGCTGCACGATGAGCTCGGCCAGGTCGGTCTCCCAGGCATCGATGCCGGCCTGGGCGAGGGCCTCGTTGAGCTCGATCTCCTGGGTCGTCATCGACTTGACCTTGACGACCTCGGTCGCGCCCGCAGCTCGTATCAGGTCGACGACGATCGCGTTCGCCTCGGCGGCGTCGCGTGCCCAGTAGACGACGCCGCCCGCAGCGGTCACGTTCGCCTCGAGCAGCTCGAGCAGCTCCGGCAGGCGGGCGATCACGTCGTCCTTGATGGCCGCGCCCGACAGCCGGAGGGCTTCCCAATCGGGGCGCTCGGCCACGGCCCGGCTGCGCTTGGTCCGGATCGTCGTCGTCGCCCGGCGCAGGTTGCGCCGGAGCTGGTCATCGGCCAGCGCGATCCTGGCCGCCTCGGGGAAGGGCGGCGTGCCCGAGAAGGTGGGCAGCGGCTCGCGGACGCCCGACCCGCCGCTCATCCAGCCGCCCCGGTCGCGGCCAGGATCTCGGCCAGGTGCATCACACGGACCGTGGACTTCTGCCGCGACAGCAACCCGCCGAGGTGCATCAGGCACGACGTGTCGGCCGAGGCCAGGACCTCGACGCCGGTGCCCAGGATCGCCGCGACCTTGTCTTCGCCCATCGCGACCGACGTATCGGCGTTCTTGACCGCGAACGTCCCGCCGAAGCCGCAGCACTCCGCCGAACCGGGCAGCTCGACCAGCTCCAGGCCACGGACCGCCTCGAGCAGCCGGCGCGGCCGATCGCCGATCTGGAGCAGCCGCAGCGAGTGGCAGGTCGGGTGGAACGTCACGCGGTGCGGGAAGGCCGCGCCGACGTCGATCACGTCGAGGACATCGACCAGGAGCTCGCTCAGCTCGTAGACCCGGGGCGAGACCTCGGCGACCGACGCTGCCAGGCCCCGATCGCCGCTGTGGGCGGCGACCGTCGCGTGGTGATGGCGGACCATCGTGGCGCACGACGCGGACGGGGTCACGATCGCGTCGAACCCGGCGAAGGCCCGGTCGAAGCGGCGGACGAGCGGCACGCACTCGTCGCGGTAGCCGGTGTTGAAGTGGATCTGGCCGCAGCACGTCTGGGCCTCGGGAAACACGACCTCGTGTCCAAGCCGGTTGAGGAGCTCGACGACGGCCTTGCCGACGTCCGGGAAGAGCAGGTCGTTGAAGCAGGTGATGAACAGGGCGACCTTCATCGGGCGACGCGCCATGGCTCGACGTCGGGTCGCTCGCGGGCTTCGACCAACCCCAGCGGAGGCTGAATCAGCAAGCCAAATCGGTAAATCCGGTTCACAAGACCCCCTCAGCCGGCTTTGTGTCCCCAGGCTGGCCCCGTGGGGAACGTGAACTCGGCCAGCGAGGCCGGGTACATCT
>DATGGC010000117.1:0-3830 GCA_035308745.1 Candidatus Limnocylindrales bacterium
GCCCTCGAGGGCGGCCGGATAGCCGTAGCCCCGGCCGATGAACATGAAGCCCCGCGAGTTGACGTAGCGCCGGGCCAGGACGCCGATGCCGCTGTTCAGCTCGAGCGTCCGCTGGGCCGCCTCGGGCAACGCCCGGAGGGCCTTGCCCAGCGCCAGCTCGCGCTCGGGCGTCAGCCTGCCCCGGGCCTTGGCGATCGCGGCGGCGAGGATCACCAGGGTCGTGACCTGGGTGACGAACGTCTTCGAGGCCGCCACCGCCACCTCGGGCCCGGCCTGCAGGAAGAGGACCGCGTCGGACTCGCGGGTGATCGCCGAGCCGACCGTGTTGGTCACCGCGATCACCGGGCAGCCCCGCTCCCGGGCGTAGCGCGTCGGCGCGATCGTGTCGGCGGTCTCGCCCGACTGGGTCACGGCGATCACCAGGGTCTCGGGATCGAGCGGCGGCGGGCTGTAGCGGAACTCCGAGCCGACGGTGGCCCGGGCCGGCAGACCGGTCCACTCCTGGAGGGCCGCCGCGCCGATCAGCGAGGCATAGAAGGCCGTGCCGCAGGCGACCAGCTCGATCCGCCGGATGCCGGCCAGCCGGCCTTCCAGGCCGGCCAGCTCGTCGACCACGATCTCGTCGGTCCGGCCGACCCGCCCGGCAATCGACTGGCGCAGGGCGGTCGGCTGCTCGTGGATCTCCTTGAGCATGAAATGGTCGAAGCCGCCCTTCTCGGCGGCGTCGGCCGTCCAGGTGATCGTGGTCACGGCGCGCTCGACCCGGCGCCCGTCGACGTCGGTGATCGTGACCCCCCACGGGCGGAGGTCGGCCACGTCGCCTTCCTCGAGGAAGATCACCTGGTCGGTATGGGCCAGGATCGCGGCCACGTCGCTGGCCAGGAACGACTCGCCCGTCGCCAGGCCGACGACCAGGGGCACGTTCTGGCGGGCGCCGATCAGCCGGTCGGCCTCGCCCCGGTGCATCACGGCCAGGGCATAGGCGCCCTCGATCAAGCGCAGGGCCGCGCGGGTCGCATCGGCGATGTCGCCCTGGTAGGCCTCCTCGATCAGGTGGGCGATCGCCTCGGTGTCGGTCTCCGAGGTCAGGGTGTGGCCGCGCGCCTCGAGGCCGTCGCGCAGCTCCCGGAAGTTCTCGATGATCCCGTTGTGGATGACCGTGATCTCGCCGGTGCAGTCCTGGTGGGGGTGGGCGTTGAGGTCGTTGGGCCGGCCGTGGGTGGCCCAGCGGGTGTGGGCCAGGCCGATGGCGGCATGCGGCGTTCGATCGGCGATCGCGGTCTGGAGGTTGGCCAGCTTGCCGGCCCGCTTCTCGACGAACATCCGGCCGCTGTCATCGACGAGGGCGATGCCGGCCGAGTCGTAGCCGCGATATTCGAGCCGCTTGAGGCCTTCGATCAGGATCGGGCCGGCCTCGCGGGGACCCGTGTAGCCAACGATTCCGCACATGGTTGCTGATCTCTCCGTCGCAGTGGTGGCCCCGGTTCCGACCGGCGCCGGAGTCGGGCTAGTGTAGGCGCTCCCCCGCGAGGGTCGCGATCGAGTCGGCCAGCTCGGCCACGAGGGCCGGGTCGGATCCTTCGACCATCACCCGCAGGGCGGGCTCGGTGCCCGATGGGCGGACGAGGATCCGGCCGCCGGAGCCAAGCCGGGCGCGGGCCGCGGCAATCGTCCGGCGGAGGACGGGATCGCCCTCCCACTGGTCCTTGTGACGAACGCGCACGGCGCGTTGCTCCTGTGGGAAGAGGGGAATCTCGGCCGCCAGCTCGTCCACCCGGCGGCCCGCCCGGCTGAGCACGCCCAGCAGCTCCAGGCCCGTCGCCAGGCCGTCGCCCGACGAGCCGTGCTCGAGGACGATCACGTGGCCGCTCTTCTCGCCGCCCAGGCTGGCGTCGTTGACCAGGATCCCCTCGAGGATGTACTTGTCGCCGACGGGCGTCCGGACGACCGTTCCGCCGGCGGCCGCGACGGCCGCCTCGAGGCCGCCGTTCGAGAGGACGGTCACCACCACCACCCCGTTGCGCAGGGCGCCCCGGCGCTGGCGGTCCAGGGCGATCAGGCCGATCAGCTGGTCACCGTCGACCACCCGCCCCTGGCCGTCGACCACGACCAGCCGGTCGGCGTCGCCGTCGAGGGCGAAGCCCAGGTCGGCGCCCAGCTCCGCGACCCGCCGGGCCAGCGCCGCCGGCGCGGTGGCGCCGCAGTCCACGTTGATGTTGATCCCGTCGGGCTCGTTGCACATCACCTCGACCTGGGCCCCGGTCGCGGCCAGGATCTCCGGGGCGAAGACGCCGCCCGAGCCGTTGGCGCAGTCGACCACGATCCGCAGGTCAGTCCGGATCGAGCGGGCCAGCTGCAGCCGATGGGTCCGGTAGCGTTCGAGCAGCTCGGGTGCCGCCTGGACCCGGCCGATCCCTTCGTTGCGCGGGCCGCCCAGCTCCTCGCTCCGCCAGATCAGCGACTCCAGGGCGTCCTCGCGATCGTCGTCGAGCTTCATCCCCCGCGCGTCGAGGACCTTGAGCCCGTTGTCCTCGGCCGGATTGTGCGAGGCCGAGACCATGATCCCGGCACCGAACTCGCCGCTGCCGGCCAGGAAGGCCAGGGCCGGCGTCGGCAGGGTCCCGGCCAGCTGGACTTGGGCGCCCATGCTCGCCGCGCCGGCCGCGATCGCCGCCACGAACATCCCGCCCGAGCGGCGGGTGTCCTGGCCGACGACCAGCGGGCTGCCGTCGGCCAGCAGCTCGTGGGCGGTGGCCCGCCCCAGGGCATAGGCCAGGGTCGGCTTGAGATCGACGTTGGCGATCCCCCGGATGCCGTCGGTTCCGAACAGTCGGGCCATGGGTCAGGGACCTGCCGATGGGGAGGGTTGGGCCGACGGCGGCGGGGTCGCCGGGGCGATGGACACCGTCACCGAGACGGTCTGGGGCGACAGCCCGACGAGGGTCAGGCTTGCCGGCAGGTTGACCGTGGGCGTCAGGACATGGACGCCGGGGGCGAGGCCGTCGACGTCGACGGTCACCGCGAAGCTCTGGGCCTGGAGCCCGGCCAGGGCCGCCGGCGAGCCGCCGAGGGTGACCAGGATCTGGTCGATCGACAGGCTGTAGAGGCGATCGTCGCGTGCCCCGGACAGGACGATCCCGGCCGTGAACGTCTCCGAGGCGCTGATCGGGGTCAGGTGGACGGTGACCGTGGCCGTGCCCGGGCCGAGGGTGGTGATGCCCGCCGGCAGGACCAGGTTGACGACCCGGCTGACGTCGCTCGTCGCGCCGCTCAGGTCGACGCTGCCGGTCTGGATCGCTGCCAGGGTCCGCAGGGCATCGGCGTCGCCCTGGACCGTGACGGCCGCCGGGTTCACCGTGACCGAGCTGACCTGGAAGCCGCTGCTCGGGGCGCCGCTGATCTGGGCGTCGACGGGCACGGTCCGCGTCTGCTGGGCCCCGACCCGGATCTGGACGCGGACCGACTGGGGCTCGATGGCCACCGGGCTTAGGGCATTGTTGAGTGCGTCGACCGCGATCAGGGGAACCTCCTGGTCGACATCCAGGCCCGACGGCTGGATCACGACCCGGGCGATGGCCGCGGTGGCCAGGCTGACGACCGAGGCCGGCCCGGAGACGACGACCGAGCTGGCCGACAGGACCGGGGTCTGGGGCTGGAGGCCGGCCACCGGCGTGCCCTCGTCGACCTTGACCGGGACGCTCTTGGAGATCAGCGGATCGAGCTGGACCTGGACGACCTGGGGATCGAAGTCGAGGATCTGGACGCGCGGGTCGGCGGCCTGGACGTGGACCTGGACGGTCGAGAACGGGGTCCCCGCGAGGGGCGTCGCC
>DATGGC010000118.1:0-7058 GCA_035308745.1 Candidatus Limnocylindrales bacterium
AGTGGGCCGCGTACGGGCGCAGGAAGTGGCGCATCGTGCTGGACACGGTCGAGACGTACAGCAACGAGGGGGCGTCCTGGGCGGTCGTCATCCCGCGGGTTGGGCCGGCCGGGGCGAGAAGGTGGTGCCCGGGCGCCCACGGAAACCCCGATTCCGAGCCGATTCGGACGGCCATCCGAAAGTACCAAGGTATATTGAGGAGGAAGCCCGCATGCTCCACAGGGTAGCCGATCAGGTCCGCTATCCAACGTGACGACCCGGCTGGCCGACCCTGAAGGAGACCCGTGAACTGCCCTGGCGACACCCGCAGGCCCACCCGTTGGGGCGCCCGCCTGCCGCGGGCGGTCGAGCGATGAAGACCCTCGTGACCGGGGGCGCCGGGTTCATCGGCCACCACCTCGTCCGACGCCTCCTCGAGCGTGGCGACCAGGTCACTGTGCTCGATAACTTCTCGACCGGCTTCGCCTCGCGCCTGGAGCCCTTCAAGGCCGACATCCAGGTCGTGACCGGCACGATCCTCGATCCGGCCGCCCTCGACCGGGCCGCCGCCGGCGCCGAAGTGATCTTCCACGAGGCGGCCATCCCGTCCGTGGCCCGCTCGGTCGTCGACCCCAAGGCCAGCAACGAGGCCAACGCGACGGGCACGATCGAAGTGATGCTCGCCGCCCAGCGCCAGGGCGTCCGGCGGGTCCTGCTGGCCGGCTCGTCATCGGTCTACGGAATCCCCGCCGAGCTGCCCTGTCGCGAGAGCCAGCGTGCCGCGCCGCGCTCGCCGTACGGGGTCAGCAAGCTCGCCGCCGAGCACTACGTCCACGCCCTGGGCGAGCTGCACGGGATCGAGACCGCGGTCTTGCGCTACTTCAATGTCTTTGGCCCGGCCCAGGATCCGAACTCGGAGTACTCGGCCGTGATCCCGCGCTTCACGATGGCCGTCCTCGAGGGTCGGACCCCGACGATCAACGGCAGCGGCGAGATCTCGCGCGATTTCACCTACATCGACAACGTCGTCGACGCCAACCTGCTGGCCGCTGCCGCGGGCAGCCCGTCGGGCCTCACCTGCAACATCGCCGGCGGCTTCCGCTATTCGCTGCTCGACCTGCTGGCCGCGATCTGCCGGGCAGCCGGCCGCGAGGTGGTCCCGAACTTCGGACCGGCGCGAGCGGGCGACATCCTCCATTCGCAGGCCGACATCACCCTGGCCGGTGAGGCGTTCGGCTACCGCCTGCAGGTGCCCTTCGAGGAGGGCATCGTCAGGACCGTCGCCTGGTACGCGGAGCAGGCCGGCGTGCTCGCCGGGCAGCGCACAGGTGCCCAACCGGCGGCCGGTTGATGTCCAACCAGCGCGGCGCGCTGTCGATGGAGTCGGTTGGCCGCTCCGCGCTGATCCTCACCGGCGGCCAGGCCGCCGTCCAGGTCATCGGCATCGTCCGCGAGCTGTTCCTGGCGGCCCGCGTCGGCGTCTCGGTTGAGCTCGATGCGCTGCTCGTCGCCCTCGTCCTGCCCACGACCCTGTCGGCGGCCCTGACCAGCGGCACGACCACGGCCCTCGTGCCGGCCTATCTCGAGGCGCGGGCCACCAACCAGGCCGAGGCGCGCCGCCTGGCGGGCGCGATCCTGGGCTGGGTCGGGCTGGCCGGCCTGGGCCTGTGGATCGGCCTCCAGCTCCTCGCCCCGGTCGCCGTCGAAGTCGCCGGCCCGGGCCTGACCAGCGCCGGCCGGGCGAGCGCGATCGCCTACCTGCCGCTGCTCGCCCCGATCGTCTTCCTGGCCGCGATCAGCGCCGTCCTGGCCGCGGTCTGCCAGGCCGAGCAGCGCTTTGCCGCCATCTCGGTCGCCAGCCTGGCCGGCTCGGCGGCCACCCTGATCACGATGCTGGCCTTGTGGGGCGCCCTGGGCCTGGAGGCGTTCGCCGTGGGCAGCCTGGTCGGGCCGGCGGTCAGCGTCGCGATCCTGTCGGCCACGATGGTCCGCGGCTCGATCGTTCCACTGCCGATCCCCCGCTGGGACGCCCGCCTGAAGCCGCTCCTCAAGCACGCCGCGCCGCTGACGGTGAGCTCGGCGATCCTCCAGATCAACACGATCGGCGACCGGGCCATCGCCTCGCTCCTGGGACCCGGCGCGGTGAGCGCCCTGCGCTACGCCGATGTCCTGGTCCGGACCCCGATCGGGGCGATCGGGCCGGCCTGGGGCTCGGCGATCTACCCCGTCCTCGTCCACTCCGCCCTGGGTGACGTGGCCGACAGCCTGGCCGCGGCCGCCCAGCGGATGCTCCACTATGCGATCGTCCTGTTCGTGCCCCTGGCCATGCTGACCGCGGCGATCGCCCCGGTCGCCGTGGCCTTTGCCTACGGCCGCGGGGCGTTCACGCCCGACGACGTGATCCTGACGGCCCGGACGGTCGGCGGCTTCTCGCCGCTGCTGGTGGTGCTGATGGCCTCGCCCGTCCTGGTCGGGGCGCTCAACGCCCGGCGCAGCGGGCGGATCCTGCTCATTGGCGGAGTGATCAACGTGATCCTGAACATCGGCCTCGACATCGTCCTGGGCCTGGGCCTGGGCGTGGCCGGAATCGCCCTGTCATCGTCGATCACCCAGACCATCGTCCTGATCTTCTTCGCCCAGCGCCTGGCCCGCTCCGAGTCGGGCTTCCGGCCCGGGGCCCTGATCGAGACCCTGGGCCTGGCCATCCTGGCCGGCGCCCCGGCGTCGGTCGCGATCGGCGCCCTGGCCTGGACCGGCCACCTGCCCAACCAGACCCTGCCCGCATTCGTGACCCTGGTGGTCGTCAGCCTGGTCGGGCTGGCCAGCTACCTGATCGCGGCGACCCGCCTGGGGATCGAGGAGCCGCGCAGCCTGGTCGAGGCCACGATCGGTCGGCTCACCCGCCGCGGCCGGCTGGGGCAGCAGCCATGACCCGGGCCACGGATCGCCTGCGGATCGCCTACCTGCCCTCGAGCCTCCGGCCGGGCGGCGCCGAGCGCCAGATGCTGTCGCTCGCCGAGCGGCTGCCCAAGGATCGCTTCGCGGTCGACTTCCTGGCCCTCTCCGGCGCCGGCGTCTACGACGAGCGGGCGCTGGCCGCCGGGGCCCGCATCCGGAGCGTCGGCGAGACGCCCGATCCGAGCTCGTCGGCCGTCTCCAGGATGATCCGCCGGGGGTCGAAGATCTTCCGCTACGCGGCGCTCGGCCGGTCCGGCCACTACGACGTGATCGACGCCTGGCTGTATCCGGCCGATGTCCTGGCCGCCCTCGCGCGCCCGCTGACCGGAACCCCCGTGATCATCTCCGGCCGGCGCAACGTCGATCCCCAGGACGCGTTCGGGCCCGCCGAGCGGCTGGTCGGGGGCGTGGTCCGCCACCTGACCGACATGGTCGTGGCCAACTCGGCGGCGGCGGCCGCCAACGCGATCGAGCGCGACCGGGTCGATCCGGCCAAGGTCCGGGTGATCCGCAACGGGGTCCTGATCCCGGCCCCGGCCACCGCCGCCGAGCGAGCCGAGCGGCGGGCGGCGATCGAGATGCCGGCCGACGCCCTGGTCGTGGCCTGTGTCGCGAACTTCCTGCCGGTCAAGCGCCACGACCTGCTGATCGAGGCCTTCGCGACGGTCGCTGCCGGTCACCCCGAGCTGCGCCTGGTCCTGGTCGGCGACGGGCCGCTCCGGCCGGCGATCGAGGCCCAGGTCCGCGAGCTGGGCCTGGGCGGGGTGGTCCGGTTGCACGGCCACGAGCTCCGGCCCGAGCCGCTCTACGCCGCGTTTGACATCGTGATCCAGGCATCGGCCCGGGAAGGCCTGCCGAATGCGCTCCTGGAGGCAGGCGCCGCCGGCCGGGCGCTGGTGGCCACCGACGCCGGGGGCAGCCGCGAGATCGTGATCGACGGCCAGACCGGGCTGCTCGTGCCGACCGACTCGGCGCCGGCCCTGGGCCAGGCCCTCGGCCGGCTGGTCGCCGACGAGGCCCTCCGCCGGCGCCTGGCCGGTGCCGTCCACGAGCACGTCGAGACCGCGTTCGGGATGGACCGCTTCGTGGCCGAATTCGGCGATCTGTACCAGGAGCTGGTCGCGGCGAAGAGGAAGAGAATGCATCGATGGGCCATCCCGTCGAGGTCGTGATCGCCGCCGCCGTGATCGCCGACGTGATCGCCGATGTCCTTCCGGACCGGCATGGCTAGCCCGGGAGAAACGAGCTCGGAAGACGACGCGGGCATGGACGAGACGGGCACGGACGAGACGGGCACGGACGACGCCGGCCCGCAGGCTCCGCCGCCCGATCAGCCCCAGGAACCGCTCCCGGCTCGATTCCGGGCGATGCTCGCCGACGGGCGGCTGGGAACGCGGTCCATCCGGCTGGGGGCGCTGGCCGTTGTCCTGGCCCTGGCCGTGGTCGTCGTCCTGGTCGTGGCTGGCGCGTTCAAGCCGGCGACCAGCCTGATCGCGCCGGGCCCCCTGCCGACGACCTTCCCGGTGCCGGCCTTTGCCACTCCGGCTGTGTCGGGCGAGAAGCTCAGCCTGCCGGCCACGATCGATGCCACGGGCAGCGCGGATGCCAGCCCGGGGCTCCTGGCCTTCATCGCCAGCGTGCCCGACGGCTCGACGATCGTGTTCGCGGCCGGGGGGACGTACCGGCTCAACCACGGCCTGGCGATCACCAACCGCCACAACCTCGTGTTCGAGGGCAACGGCGCGACGCTGCGCTCGTATGGCTCCGGGTCGGTCGTGACCGACAGCCCGTTCTCCCTCGATGACGGCGACAGCGGGATCACGATCCGCGACTTCAGCCTGGTCGGGAGCAACCCCGACAGCGGCGCCGCGATCTACCACAGCGGCGCCGAGAACCAGATGGGGATCGCGACCTACGGCGCCAGCAATGTCGAGATCGCCAACGTCTCGATCAGCCACAGCTGGGGCGACTGCCTGTACATCGCCGGGCCGCGCAACGGCAGCGACGCGATCTGGTCGGACACGATCTGGTTCCACGACTCGACCTGCAGCCAGGCCGGCCGGGACGGCGTGGCGATCGTCGCCGGCAGCCACGTGACGATCGAGAACGACCACTTCGACACCCTGGGCATGCACGTCCTCGACATCGAGCCCGACACGGCCAAGGGCGGCGGCACGTACGTCACCTTCCGGACCAACACGGTCGGGATCTATGGGCTGGGCTCGGTCTACACCGGCTACTTCTTCGCCGCCGACGGCGCGGTCGGCTCGATCGTCCACGACGTCACGGTCACCGGCAATACCGTCGCGGGCAACCCCCACGACGGCTACGACGGCTCGATCCGGGGGCTCTCGACGACGGTCGAGGTCAGCCGCCGGGGGAACATCATCTTCACCAACAACAGCAGCGGCCAGACGATCGGCGGACCGGTCCTGCTCTTTGCCCACGTCGATGGCCTGACGGTCAGCGGCAACAGCGAGCCGCTCAGCCGGGGCTCGCTCACGAGCATCAGCGACTCGACCTCGGTCCACAGCCAGTAACGGCGGCGGGGCCTAGTGGGCGACGCCGTTGGCCCTGTAGAGCGGGAAGAAGCCGGCCCGGTCGGCCGGATCGAGGGTCGGATCGGCCTCGCTCACCAGCCGGACGTACTCGGCCTCGTCGACCACGACCCGCAAGGTATGGAACGGCAGGCGCTGGTCCGAGAAGCCGGCCTTGAAGTGGAGCAGCGAATCGTCGGCCGCGCCGACCCCGCCGCCGAGGTGGAAGACGATGTCGCCGCGGTCCTTGGCCCACACCCGGACACCGTGCAGGAGGAGCTTTGTCGGCCCGTCCCGGGTATAGCGCAGGTCGGTCCCGGACAGGTGGTACTGGACGATGCCGGAGGTCTCGACGAACAGGCCGGCGGCGGCGATGTCGTCGCCGTAGGGCACGACCCACAGGGTCAGCGACGGGCCGAGGACCGCCCGAAGGCGCCCGAAGTAGCGCTCGTCGAACATGTGCCGGTCCTCGGCCCCGAGTCGCTCCATCGTCTCCCGGTAGAGCCGGGCGAACGTGTCGAAGTGGCGCCAGTCGGCGTCGATCACGGCGCCCCGGCCGGCTTTCGTCGCCCGGACGATGTCGCGCCGGTGATTGAGCCGGGTCTGGGACCAGAGCTGCTCATTCGATTGGGTCAGGTCCACGCTGACGGTCTCGCCGTGGGTGACCAGGGTGCCGATGCCCACCGGCGGCTCGCGGTTCAGGAGCGGGTGGAGACGGATGAACAGGGACACCACTCCGGCCGCCTTGAGCAGCTCGATCCCGGCGGCCAGCGCGGCCGATCCGAAGGCGGGACTGCCGTCGCCCCATGTCAACGGGCCGGCGTAGCCGTAGGGCGAGGTGGCGTCGAGGGCGCCGCCCGGGACCGGCCGCACGACGAGCGGCAGGAGCATGCCCCGCTCGCCCTGCTCGCCGTCCTCGACAAGCAGGGCCCGGGCGGTCCCGCCCTCGTGCTCGGCCGACAGCGTCGCGTAGCCGGGCAGGTGATGGAAGTCGTGAGGGACCCGGGCAAGGACCTCGGTCCAGGCCGGAGCGTCGGCGCCGAGCAGCTCGGCTCGCACGGCTAGCTCGGGCCCAGCGGATCCACCGACGCCGCCGCGTCGCGCACCGCGTGATCGCGAGCCTGGCGCAGCCGCGAGTTGGGATGCAGGCCGACGTCGTCGATGTCGACCACGTTCTGGTCGACGCGAACGCCGGTCGAATGGACGACCTGGGCCAGGGTCGTGGCCACGATTCCGAGATCGAGGCGCAGGCTCAGGTGATCGACGTACCACACGTCGAGGGCGAGGCGCTCGCTGCGCAGTAGCTCGTTGCGCCCGTTGATCTGGGCCCAGCCGGTGATTCCCGGTCGGACGTCGTGGCGGCGGTTGTCCTCGGCCGAGTAGTAGCCGATGTACTCCATCAGCAGCGGCCGTGGCCCGACCAGGCTCATCTCGCCCCGGATCACGTTGAACAGCTCGGGCAGCTCGTCGAGGCTCGTCCGGCGCAGCAGCCGGCCGAAGCGGGTGTGGCGCTCCATCTCCGGGAGGAGCTTGCCGTCCGCATCGCGGGCGTCGGTCATCGACCGGAACTTGTAGATCGTGAAG
>DATGGC010000119.1:0-7367 GCA_035308745.1 Candidatus Limnocylindrales bacterium
CGGTCCCGCCGCGAGGCAAGCGACGCGCGCCGCGGCCGCCTTTGGGGTCGCGGGCCGCCGGGGAGCTCGCGGCGCAGCGCCGCCGGGGAGTTCGCGGCGCGACGCTTGGGCTCGGTCTTGCCAAATCTCGACTCTTCTCGACCTTATGGTCGGATGGGGACCGTCGAGCGGCTGAATCGGCCACGCCAGCGGCAAACCCCATGCACGATTGGGCTCGGCGGATCGCGCTCGCGCCCTTCTGCAGGCCCGCCTTCGACCATAAGCTCGACTCTTCGCGGCATTTCGTCAGAACCGAGGCTGCATGCCCGTCGCACCGGCCACGGCGCGCATGGGCCGGCGTCGCACCGAGGACGAGGCTGGCGTCCTAGGATCAACCGCAGACAAGGGGGACGGGTCATGGACGTGCTCGAGGATCGGCGGCGACTCGTCGCGATCGCCGCGCTCTTGATCGCCAGCGGGATCGTGGTGGCCGTCACGGGGATCGGCAAGCCCGCGCCCGTCCCGGGCGGCTACTCGATCACGATCGCGCCGGGCATCAGCCCGACCCTGACCGGCCCAGACGTCGCGGCGATTGCCCGGGGCTACCTTGACGCGCAGGCTCCGCAGGCCGAAGGCCCGCCCATTCCGCCGGTCGTCCTCGCTGAGTGGGCGACACCGGCCCGGGACGCAGCCAAGCGAGAGCCTGCCGTCAGTTCGGATGCGGTTGCTGGACAACCGGATCGAGTCGTGTGGGTCGTCAGCGTCACGGGCGATGTCCTCAACCTGACCGACCTGTCCTGGAGCCGACAGAGTGGCGCCGATGCAGCGGGCAACATCGTGATCGACGACGCGTCGGGCACGATCCTGGGTGTCTACCCACACGATCCGCCGGGCTTCGGCCCGAGCACCTCGCCGTAGCCTCTCGCTGGGATCCTGAGCGCGACCATGTCAGGGGTAGCTCTGCTGACCCACTGAGCAGACGCCAAATGCCGGGCCACTGTTGACCGCGGCGAACCTGGGCCCACCCAGGCTCGGAGTCACGTCGCCGCTCCGGCCGATCACCTTGCCGTCGGGGGCGACGACCTCGGCCCGCCCCTCGACCAGCCAGGCGGCAAAGCCGGGGGGCCAGATCAGGAGGACCGGCGAGCCAGTGGCCGTGGACACGAACGAGACCGTCGTCCCGACAAGGACGATTTGGACGGGTCCGACGAGCGCCTGGCCACAGCCGGCGACCGCGCCATTCAGATCCGGGCTGGGCGGTCCCGCGACGGCCAACGACAGTGGCGTCGCGCCGGACGGAGCCGGGTAGGGCGTTCGGTCCGGCGCTGGCGCGGTCGGTCCGGATGTCGCGCAACCGGCGAGCAACCCGACCGACGCCCACAGCAGCGCAACGGACAGCCGTCTCATCCCGGCGACCCTACCACTCCCCTGCCGCGAACCGCCGCGGAGAGCGGAACGCACCACGTGGGAGATGTGCCTCGAGGCAGCGCACGCCCGACGGGCCAACCAGGCCATCGTGCTGGGTACCCGCGGGCAGCTCGAGCCGGTCGCCGGCCGACAGGACGACCGACGACCCAGGGCCCGGCAGGCCGAAGGTGATCGAGCCGGACGTGACCACGATCACCTTGTCGTAGCCGTGGTCGTGCGGCGCGTACCGGTCGCCCGGGCCGTTGCCCCACGAGCCGGGATCAAGCCCCTCCGCCCGCAGCCGCGCCTCGAACCCCTCGGCACGCCCGGACGGCGCCATCAGGCGACCGCGACGCCGATCAGCTTGCCGACCAGGAAGGTCACCGCCGCGGCGAGTGCGCCGATCCCCACCTGCCGCGCGCCGCTGAACAGCGCGCTCCGACCGGTCAGCAGGCTGATCGCGATCCCGACCACGAACATCGCGGCCAGGCTCAGGACGATGCTCACTCCGAAGGCCACCGCCCCGGATCCGACGAGATAGGGCAGAACCGGCACGGCGGCGCCGGCGGCGAAGGCGACGAGCGAGCCGAACGCGGCACCCCACGGCGAGCCGAGCTGATCCGGGTCGAGCCCGAGCTCTTCCCGGATCAATGTGTCCAGGGCTACCTTCGGATCGCGGAACAGGCGCGCCGCGACGCGGGTCGCCTCCTCTTCGGTGAAGCCCTTCGTCCGATAGATCGCCGCCAGCTCGGCCTGCTCCTCGTCGGGCATCGCCTCCATCTCGGCCCGCTCGAGGGCGATCTGGCGCTCGTACAGCTCGCGCTGCGACTGCATCGAGATGTACTCGCCGGCCGCCATGCTGAACGAGCCGGCGAGCAGCCCGGCGATCCCCGCCAGCAGGATGAAGTGGGGATCGGTCGACGCACCGCTGATGCCCATGACCAGCGAAGTGTTGCTGACCAGGCCATCCGAGACACCGAAGATGATCGCCCGCAGGGTCCCCGACTGGCCGGTCCGGTGCCAGCGTTCACTGCGCCCGATCTCGCCCGACGCTCGCGGAGCACGGACCTCGCGCAGGACCGCCGGGTCCGAGCCCGGGGTCGCCGGCTCCGCGCCGGGAGCGCCATGGACCGGGCCGGCCGCGACCGGGTCCGGCGCGTCGACCGCCAGGCGCTTCCAGATCTGGGCGTGCTCACGCTCATCGGCGGCGATCGCCTCGACTTCGGGCGACAGCTGGCCGCTGTAGGCGACCTCCTCGTCCCCCTCGAGTGCCTGGACGAGGTCGCTGACCGAGCGCGTCCCGAAGACCCGGGCGAGCACGATGATCGTCCGTACCCGGAGCCGCGGGCCGCCGACCTGCGGCACCGTCGCGCCGAGCTCGCGCAGCTTCGAGGCCCACACGTCGGCGTGTCGGCGCTCATTGCCCGCAATGGTCCGGAAGGCGGTCGACCGGCGCTCGTCCTTCTCGATCCCAGCCAGGGCGTCGTACAGGATGATCGCGTCGCGCTCGAGCTTCAGGTTCTCGAGGCTCGTCTGGATATCGATCGTGGCCACGTCTCGATGGTAGCCGGGCGAACCGCCAGCCGGGCTGACTAGAATCCCGGGAATGGACGATCCCGGGATCCTGTACCTCGACAACGCGGCGGTTCGTGCTGCGATGCCCGATGTGGCAACCCGGATCGAGCTCGCCGAGCGGACGATGCTGGCCCTCGTCGAGGACGCCGACCTGCCGCCCAAGATCGGCGTGCATGCCCGGCCGCCGGGCTCGTTCGGCCACGCGATGCCGGCCTTGCTGCGCGGGTCAGCCGCTGACGCGTCGGGCGATCTCCTTGGCGTCAAGTGGGTCGTGGGCTTTCCCGCCAATGCCGAGCATGGCCTGCCGGCCATCAGCGCGACCGTGATCCTCAGCGACCCGCTGACCGGCCGGACGACCGCCATCCTCGACGGCGCCCCGATCACGGCCGACCGCACCGCCGCGGTGTCGGGCGTTGCCATCCGCCATTGGGGCCCGCAGGCGCGATCAGGGTCGAGCGCCGACGCGACCCGGGGCGCGAAGGTCGCGATCCTGGGCGCTGGCGTCCAGGGCCGCAGCCACCTGCCGGTGATCGGCCACCTCCTGCCGGGCGCCCAGCTCGTCATCCATGATCGCCATCCCGATCGGGCCCAGGCCGTGGCCGAGCTCGCCCGTGGCACGCCCGGCATTACGACGGCGAGCACGGCCGCCAGCTCGCACGAGGCCACGGATGGGGCCGACGTCGTGATTACCGCGATCGCCTTCGGGCCGGTCCGCCAGACCCTGCGCCGTGCGGACCTGGCGCCGAATGCGCTGGTGATCGCCGTGGACTACGCCACCAGCGTCCACCACGAGGTTGCCCTTGCTGCCGGCCTGTTCCTGGTCGATGAACGTGGCCAGTTCGACGCGAACCGCTCGGCCGGCCTGTTCGACGCCTATCCCGATCCCCACGCGACGATCGGCCTCGCCCTGCGGGAGGGCGTACAGCGGTCGTCCGAGGGTCGGGTCCTGGTCAGCCACCTGGGTGTCGGGCTGGCCGACCTCGTCTTCGGCGACGCGATCGCGCGGGCCGCGAGGGCGGCCGGCCTGGGCCTTCGATTGGCCCGCTGATCGCGCGAGACGGACCGGCAGAGGCGGCCCGGGCACCGCACACTGACCATCGCGGCAACCCGCCATCTCGAACCGGGAGGGACTCGTGCGCATCCTCGGCCGCCTGCTCAGCCTCCTGTTGATCCTGCTGATCGTGGTGATCGTGGCGACCGGCGGCCTGCTGGTGTGGGTCACCCATCGCGCGCTGCCGACGACCAGCGGATCGCTCAAGGCGGCCGGCCTGACCGCCCCGGTCAGCGTCACCCGGGATTCGTCGGGGATCATCAACATCACCGCGACCACACCGCACGACCTGTTCCTCGCCCAGGGCTATACCCACGCCCAGGAGCGGTTCTGGCAGATGGAGGTCTGGCGCCACATCGGGGCCGGCCGGCTGTCCGAGCTGTTCGGCCCGACGACCCTCAAGGAAGACGAGTTCATCCGGACCCTCGGCTGGCGGCAGGCCGCCCAGCGCGACCTCGATGCCGCCTCGCCTGAGCTGAAAGCCGACCTCCAGGCCTACGCCGATGGCGTGAACGACTGGATCACGGCCAACAAGGGCAACCTCGGCCTGTCATTCGTCGTGGAGGGCCTGAAAGCCGGCCTCGGCGGCGGAGTCGGCGGCTACGAGCCGGAGCCGTGGACCCCACTCGACTCGGCAACCTGGGCGCTCGTCCAGGCCTGGTCCCTCGGCGACAACTTCGACTCGGAGATCTTCCGGGTCCTGGCCGATGCCAAGCTCGGCGACCCAAGCCGGACGGACGAGCTCACGCCGCCCTATCCCGTGACCAACCCGGTCATCGTCCCGAGCGGCGAGCCGGGTTCGGGTGGTGCGGGCGCAAATGCCAATCCGCCGAGCGCCGCACCGGCCCAGGCCGGAGCGGCCGTGGACGGCCTTGATCCGACGCTCAGCCCGAGCCAGGCCGACGGCCTGCGGGCGCTCGCCGCCCTGGGCCAGTCGATTGCCGCGACCGCCGGGATCGACCCCGCCCAGGGCATCCTCGGCGATCACGGCGTGGGCTCCAACAACTGGGTCGTCGCCGGTTCGAAGAGCGCCGACGGCAACGCCCTTCTGGCCAACGACCCGCATCTCGGGATCAGCATGCCCTCGGTCTGGATCATGAACGGCCTGCACTGCCAGGTGGTCAGCCCGGCGTGCCCGTTCGACGTGACCGGGGTCAGCTTCCCGGGCGACCCGCTGGTGATCCTGGGCCATAACGAGCGGATCGCCTGGGGCGCGACGAACCTGGGACCTGACGTCGAGGACCTGTTCATCGAGCAGCCCGATCCGGGCAATCCGAAGAACTACCTGTTCAAGGGCCAGTCGATCCCGTTCACCGTCCGGACCGAGACGATCAAGGTTGCCGGTGAGGCGCCGGTGACCCTGACGGTCCGCTCGACCGGCCACGGTCCGATCGTCACCGACGTCGACGACCGGCTCAAGACGTTGCCGACCCTCTATGCCCTGCGCTGGACGGCGACGTCCCAGCCCAATGGCGCGCTCGATTCGTTCCTGGGCCTGGACACGGCCAAGGACTACAACGACTTCCGGGCGGCCCTCAGCGTGTACGGAGCGCCGGCCCAGAACTTCGTGTACGCCGACGTCGACGGCAACATCGGCTACCAGGCGCCGGGCTGGATCCCGATCCGCGAGGACAAGGCCGATCATGGCGACCGCCCGGTGCCCGGCTACGACGGGCTCCATGAGTGGACCGGGATGATCCCCTACGACCAGCTGCCGCGGGTCTACAACCCGCCCTCGGGGATGATCGTCAGCGCCAACAACGAGCTGGTCGACAGCGCTTACCCGTATTTCATCGCCCAGGACTGGGACCCGGGCTATCGGGCGGCCCGGATCAGCCAGCTGCTGAAGACCGACATGGCCCACGGCGGCGTGACCCTCGACGACATGAGCGCGATCCAGACCGACACCAAGGTCCTCCGGGCGCCGCTGGTCATCGCCTACCTCAAGGGCATCAGCGCCGCGACCGGTGACGGCAATGCCGTGCTCAGCGCGATCCAGGGCTGGGACGACACGTGCGGCGTCGGCAGCACGGGCTGCGCGGCGTACATGGCCTTCGAGGAGCAGCTCGAACGGAACCTGTGGGACGACGACCTCGGCTCGCTGGCCCGCGAGTACGTCGGCAGCACCGAGAGCTGGCAGGGCCTGATCTCGCTCCTGGCCAAGCCCGACGACCCGTTCTGGGACGACGTGACCACGGCCGGCAAGAAGGAGAGCGAGGCCGACATCATTCGTGCTTCGCTCGACAGCACCGGCGCCGCGCTCCACGCCTCGCTGGGTGCCGACCCGGCGACGTGGACCTGGGGCCGCCTGCACACGACGACGTTCCGCGAGGTCACCCTGGGCGAGAGCGGGATCGCCCCGCTGGAGTGGTACTTCGACAAGGGTCCATTCCCGGTCGCCGGGGCCGCCGGGGCCGTGGACGCGACCTACTACGACTTCAGCGTCGGCTATGACGACCCGTACGACAGCACGGTCAAGGCGGCGACGAATCTGCAGTCCGTGTTCGAGATGACGAACATGCCCAGCTATCGCCTGGACGTGGACCTGGGCAAGCTGGATGCGGCCCGGATCATGATCACGACCGGCCAGTCGGGCAATCCCAGCGACCAGCACTACGGTGACCTGATCGACGACTGGCTCAACGGCCAGCAGGTCCCCCTGCCGTTCAGCGCCATCGCCCGCCAGGCCGCCACGATCACGACCCTGACCCTCACCCCGTGACCGACGCGCGCGCAACGGATTCCGGCGCGACGCCCGACCTGGTCGTGGTCGGCGCCGGGACGATGGGTGCCTGGACGGCGTTCTGGGCCAACCGGGCCGGCTTGCGGACCACCCTGGTCGACGCCTGGGGCGCCGGCCATCCCCGGGCGACCTCGGGCGGCGAGACCCGGATCATCCGCAGCTCGCACGGCGGCGACGCCCTGTACGCGCGCTGGTCGCGAGCGGCCCTGGCCCACTGGCGCAACTTCGGCGAGGAGTGGGGCGAGGCGCTGTTCCGGCCGGTCGGCACGCTCTGGTTCGGGCGGCGGGCCGATGGCTTCGAGGCCGCTTCGCTCCGCACGCTCCAGTCCGAAGGCATCCCCGTCGAGCGGCTCGCGGTCGACGAAGCTCGCCGGCGCTGGCCGCAGATCGCGTTCGAGGATGACGCCTTCGTCGTGTTCGAGCCCGAAGCCGGGGCGCTGATGGCCCGCCAGGGCACCGCGTCAGCTGCCCGAGCGTTCGAGCGAGAAGGCGGGCGCTTCGAGCGGGCGGCCGCCCAGCCCGGCCGGATCGAGGACGGCCGGCTGGTGGACGTGGTCCTGGGCGACGGACGCCGGCTGAGTGCCGGCACGTTCGTCTTTGCCGCCGGTCCGT
>DATGGC010000120.1:0-2365 GCA_035308745.1 Candidatus Limnocylindrales bacterium
CTATCCAGGGTTCTTCGCGATACTCGAAGGGGTGCGAGCATGACGAAGCGCGTCGTCCTCATCGGCCACCCGGTCAGCCACTCGCTGTCCGGCGCGATGCAGCAGGCCGCGTTCGACTCGCTCGGGATCGACGCCCGCTACGAGCTCTGGGACCGGGCCCCGATCGGCCTGGCCGACGCGATTGGCGAGCTCCGCGCAGATGCCTTCCTGGGCGCCAACGTGACGATCCCCCACAAGGAGCGGGTCGTGCCCCTCGTCGACCGGCTGACCGAGGATGCCCATGCGACCGGCGCGGTCAACACGATCACCCGGGAGGGCAAGCGGCTGGTCGGCCACAACACGGACGTGCCCGGCTTCAAGCAGGCGATCGACAAGCTCGTCGGACGCCAGAAGATGCCCCGCCAGGCGGTCGTCCTGGGCGCCGGGGGCGGCAGCCGGGCCGTGATCCACGGCCTGATCACGGCCGGCTTCCTGCGGATCATCGTCTTCAACCGGCACCTTCACCGGGCCGAGAGCCTGGTCAAGTTCTTCGGCAAGAGCGCGGCTCACATGGAGCTCAAGGCGATGCCCTGGCACGAGTCGATCATCGAAGCGGAGCTGTCCAAGACCCGGGTCCTGGTCAACGCCACCTCGATCGGCCTGCATGGCGACGAATCGCCGATCCCGGGCGAGATCATCCCGCCCGACCTGCTGGTGCTCGACCTCGTCTATCGGCGCACGAAGCTGCTGCGCGATGCGGCGGCCAACGGGGCGACGGTCGCCGACGGGGCCACGATGCTCCTCCACCAGGGCGCGGCCGCGTTCAGCCTGTGGACGGGCCAGCCGGCCCCGCTCGAGGTGATGGAGGCGGCCCTGACGGCGGCCCGGGCCGAGGGCATCGAGTCGGCGGAGGGCGAGCCGACGGGCGCAGCCGCGGAGGCCTAGGTGGGTCGCTTCCGGTTCCTGACCGCCGGCGAGTCGCACGGGCCGGCCCTGGGGGTCACGATCGAGGGTGTCCCGGCCGGTCTGGCCCTGACCGCCGACGAGCTGGCCGTGGACCTGGCCCGCCGCCAGCGCGGTTATGGCCGCGGCGCGCGCCAGGCGATCGAGCACGACCGGGCCGAGATCCTGGGCGGCGTCCGCCACGGGCTGACCCTTGGTTCGCCGATCCTGCTCCTCGTGCGCAACCGGGACTGGGAGAACTGGACCCAGGTGATGCAGGTCGAGCCGCTCAGCGACGCGGACGCGGCCGAGCTGGCCCGGCTGGCCGACGAGGGCAACAAGCGAGCCACCCCGGTCACCCGGCTGCGGCCCGGCCATGCCGACCTGGCCGGTGCCCTGAAATACGGCTTCAACGACGTCCGCGATGTCCTCGAGCGCGCGTCGGCCCGCGAGACGGCGGCCCGGGTCGCGGCCGGCGGGGTTGCCCGGGCATTCCTGGCCGAGCTGGGAATCGAGGTCTGGTCGTTCACCGCCGAGGTCGGCGGGGTGGCGATCGATCCGGCCAACGTCAGCCGCTCCCGCGCCGAGGCCGACGAGTCGCCCCTGCGCTGCCCGGATCCCGAGGCCGAGGCCCGGATGATCGCCCGGATCGATGAGGCACGTTCGAACGGGGACACGGTCGGCGGCGTGTTCGAGGTCGTTGCCCACGGCCTGCCGATCGGCCTGGGCAGCTACGTCCACTGGGACCGCCGGCTCGATGCCGCCCTGGCCGCCGCGGTGATGAGCATCAACATCGTCAAGGGCGTCGAGTTCGGGCTCGGCTTCGAGCAGACCCGCCGCTTTGGTTCGGCCGTCCATGACGTGATCGAGGGTCGCGGCGAGGGCGGGCACTGGATCCACCGGTCCAACAATGCCGGCGGCCTGACCGGCGGCGTCACCAATGGCGAACCGCTCGTCGTGCGCGGCGCGGTCAAGCCCATCTCCACCCTCGCCCGGCCCCTGCCGTCGGCCGACCTGATCAGCGGTGAGGCCGTCGACAAGGCGCACTACGAGCGCAGCGACATCAGCGTCGTTCCGGCGGCCGGTGTGGTCGGCGAGGCGATGGTGATGCTCACCCTGGCCGATTTCGTCCTCGACAAGTTCGGCGGCGATTCGATCGACGAGACGCGGGCCAACTACGAGGCCTACCGGGCCCGGATCTCGCGCGTACCGGAGGCACCCCGGGCCGGTGGCACGACGCGGTCACGCCGGACGACCGCGCCGGTCGACGGTGAAGCCGGCTCGGGCGGCGACGACTAGCCGTGGACCTCGTCCTCGTCGGCCTGCCCGGCAGTGGCAAGACCTCGGTCGGCCGGCGCCTCGCGGCGCGCCACGGGGCGCGCTTTATCGACCTCGACGCGACGATCGAGGAATCGGCCGGGCAGACGATCCCGCAGCTGTTCGA
>DATGGC010000121.1:0-2594 GCA_035308745.1 Candidatus Limnocylindrales bacterium
TGCCGGGCTGAGCGTCGAGGTCGACCTTGTTGACGATCGCTCCCGCGACCCGCACGCCATGGCTGGCAAAGTGCGAGGCGTTGAGCACGATCTCGTCGATCGGCCGGCCCACGCCACCCTCCGAGACGATGATCGCGGGCACCTCGAGCATCGCCGCAACCGCCGCATTCGAGAGGCCGATCACGGCGCCGACGCCGGCGTGCCCGGTGCCCTCGATCAGCAGGATCTCGCCGCCCCGGGTGACCGCCGTGTGCGCCGCCCGGATCCGGGCGGCCAGGTCCTCGACGATCTCGCCGTTGATGTACGCCTTGGTGAAGCCGCGCGGGATGTGGACCGGGCTCATCACGGTCATCGGATCGGTCAGCCCGAAGACGTTCCGGACCAGGATCGCATCCTCGTCGGCGGGGATGCCATCCTCGATGATCGTGCGCTGGCCGACTGGCTTCATGAACCGGGTGTCGAGCCCGCGGCGCAGGAAGCCGTCGAGGAGGCCGATGCTGGTGGTGGTCTTGCCCCGGTTCTGGCCGGTGGCGGCGAGGTAGACCTGGCGCACGGCCGGCCTAGCTGCGGGTCGTCGTCCGGCGGTCCACCATCGCGACCGCGTCCTTCAGCCGGGTGATCGTCTCGGCGTCAACGGCGTCGGCCTCGAGATACGGCCCAAGGCGCTCCATGATGTCGGCGATCAGGCCGATGAAGACGCTCGCGTCGGCCACGAAGAACTGCGGCTCGTTGTTGTAGCGGACCATCGTCAGCCGGCCCTGGAGGACGCGGCGGTCCTCGACGTGGGCGATCTGGGTCGCGAAGTTATGGCCCTGGATCCCGTCCGGGTTGTTCAGGAAGTTGAGGGCGTTGTCGATCGCCAGGCCGAAGCGGGCCCGCCAGGCGACCAGCCGCTCGTGGACCTCCGACGGGATGTGGACGTCGGCCACCTCCTCGAAGACCTCGGGCGCTACCGTGAGCAGGCCGACGAGGGTCGTGCCGGCCCGCGGGCCGAGCATCACCTGGAGGCTGCGCTCGAGGGTGAAGACCTCGGAGTCGAAGCGCGGGCTGGTGATCACGTCGGTCAGCAGGTCCTCGACGTTGTCGAGGATGCCTGGCTCCGCGACGGAGTTGGCCAGGTGGAGGATCTCCTCCTTGAACAGGAACTTTTCTTCGTGGTCGAGCATGGCCCCGATGGTAGCACCGGGCGGCGCCGGTTCCGGCCCCCTCAGCGAGGCGAAGGGCAGGTTCCGGTGCCGCCGGGCGACGTTCGTTGCGAGGGGCTCGATCCTACGGGTAGAGGCCACGCATGGCGGTGGCGTCGGCCACCCGCTGGACGGCCAGCAGGTAGGCGGCCGTGCGCATGTTGACGTTCTCTCGGAGGCTCATCGCCAGGCAGTCCTTGAAGGCCTTGACCATGATCCCCTTGAGCTTCTGGTTGACCTCGGTCTCGTCCCAGAAGTCGCGGTTCAGGTCCTGGACCCACTCGAAGTAGCTGACGGTCACCCCGCCGGCGTTGCACAGGATGTCCGGGATCTGGAAGACGCCCTTGTCGAACAGGATGGCGTCCGCTTCGGGCGTGGTCGGCCCGTTGGCCGCCTCGGCCACGATCCGGGCCTTGATCTTGCCGGCGTTGCGCTCGGTGATCTGGTTCTCGAGGGCCGCCGGGATGAGGATGTCGCAGTCGACCTCGAGCAGCGCGGCGTTGCTGACGTCGGTTGCGCCGGGGAAGCCCTGGACCGTCCCGTGCTCGGCCTTCCAGGCCACGACCTTGGCGATGTCGAGCCCGCTCGGGTCGTGGATGCCGCCGGTCGAGTCGCTGACCGCGACCACCGTCGAGCCCTCCTCGCCGATCAGCCGGGCGGCGATCGAGCCGGCGTTGCCGAAGCCCTGCACGGCGATCCGGGCGGTGCCCAGGTCGAGATTCAGGTGGCGGGCCGCCTCGACGATGCAGTAGACGGTGCCCCGGGCGGTCGCCTCGTTGCGGCCTTCCGAGCCGCCCAGGGCGATCGGCTTGCCGGTGACGACGCCCGGGACGGTGTACCCGACGTGCATCGAGTACGTGTCCATGATCCAGGCCATCGTCTGGCTGTTGGTATTCACGTCCGGTGCCGGGATGTCCCGCTCCGGGCCGATGATGATGCTGATCTCGGTCGCGTAGCGCCGGGTCAGGCCCTCCAGCTCGCGCTGCGAGAGCTGCTTGGGATCGACGATCACGCCGCCCTTGCCGCCGCCGTACGGGATGCCGACGACCGCGCACTTCCAGGTCATCCACATCGCCAGGGCCTTGACCTCGTCGAGCGTCACCCCCTGGTGGTAGCGGATGCCGCCCTTGGCCGGGCCGCGGCCGAGGTTGTGCTGGACGCGGAAGCCGGTGAAGACCTGCACGCTGCCGTCGTCCATCTTCACCGGGAAGTGGACGATCAGCTCGCGGCGCGGCTCGCGCAGGACCCGGCGCAGGCCGGGGTCCAGATTGAGCCGGTCGGCGGCCAGGTCGAACTGCTGCTGGGCCACTTCCCACGGGTTGATCGTGGCGTGAGTGGCGCGTTCGGTGGTCATGAAGTCCGTGTTCCTCGAAACAGTGAGCCGTCTCCCGGACGACCCCACGGTCGCGG
>DATGGC010000122.1:0-19052 GCA_035308745.1 Candidatus Limnocylindrales bacterium
GGCCTCCAGCAACGGGGCGCGCAGGCGGGCGGGGTTGACCTCGTCGATGTGCTCGTACAGCCCGTCGAGCGTCTCGTAGTCGGAGATCAGCTTGGCCGCCGTCTTCTCGCCCACGCCGGGCACGCCCGGGATGTTGTCCGAGGAGTCGCCCTTGAGCGCCTTGAAGTCGATCATCTGGTTCGGCCGCAGCCCGTAACGCTCGAAGATCCGGGCCGGGTCGTAGATGACCGTGTTCTGCACGCCCATCCGGGTCGTCATCAGGCGGGTCTTGTCAGTCACCAGCTGCAGCATGTCGAGGTCGCCGGTGACGATCGTCGTGTCGAGTTCGCGCGCCTCGGCTTCCACGGTCAGCGTCCCGATCACGTCGTCGGCCTCGAAGCCGGCCAGCTCGAGGACCGGGATGCGGAGCGCCTTGACCACCTCGCGGACCTTCGGGAACTGGTCGCGCAGGTCGTCCGGCATCCGCTGGCGGGTGGCCTTGTACGCCGCGAACTGCTCATGGCGGAAGGTCGGCCCGGACAGGTCGAAGGCGATCACCGCGTAGTCCGGCTGGATGTCCTGGAAGCCGCGCAGGACGATGTTGCAGAAGCCGAACACCGCGTTGACCAGCTCGCCCTTCGACGTGGTCAGGGGCGTGTTGATCAGCGCGAAATATCCGCGGTAGATGAGCCCGTTGCCGTCGAGCAGCATCAGGCGTTCCATCGGCAGGCCTCGGCTGGGCAGTCGGACGGGGACGGTCTCCCAAGTGTACCCGGCTGCCGCCCCGGGATCGGCGCTCAGGTCGTCCGGCGGGCGACCCAGCTCAGGGCGGCGAGGACCAGCCCCAGCACGAGCAGGGCGATCGAAGCGAGCACCAGGGGCGATGGTCCGCTCGGTGCCGGAGCACTGGCGTCGGTCGACTTGCCGACCCCCGGGTTGTCCGCCAGGATCGGGGTGCTGGGCAGGGCGCCGACACCGGCGCCGCCGGGTTCAGGCGCCGACGCAGCCGGCGGCGGAAGCTGGCCCGTTCCGGCACTTGCGGCCACGCTCGGGGCGGCACTGGCCGCGGCCGTTGGCGCCGGTCCGGATGGTTCGGGCGCGACCGGCGAAGCGGCCGCCAGAACAGGCGCCGAGGGCACCGGGTTCAGGCCGGGACCCGAATTCGAGCCCGACTCGGCGCCGTAGCTGGTCGTGCCGTCACCCTGGATCGCCCCTCCCCCGGCCGAGCCGGTCGTCTCGGCACCGCCGGCTGCCGGCGCGACCGCCGGAGCGGCGGTGGCCGCGCTCGAGGCGCCGAGGGTGGGCAGGAATGATGGGGCGGCGGCCAGCACCAGCCCGGCAATGCCCAGGGTCACGAGACCCGTCGCGAGCGGACGGGTGAAGGCGAGCCGGGGGTCGCCGAAGCGGCCGAGAACGCGCCGCCAGCCGCTGCCCCGGAGGCGGGCCGCGTCTCCCTCGGTCAGGCGGAAATCGCGCGTCCGGCGGGGAGCCGGCAGCTCGGCCGTGGCGGCGATGATCGAGCGCAGATCCGCGTGGAGCTCGGCGCAGGCGGGACACTCGGCAACGAGACGCGCGGCGTCCGTCGCATCGGCGCCGGTCAGATCGTCGGCCGCAAGGCGCGCGATCAGGGTCTCGTCGTGATTTGGCTGGAGATGGGCGAAGGCGGGCATGCCTATTCGACGCTCTCAGCCACGGAACAGTTCCATTCGGTCCTCGAGGCCGCGCCGCAGGGCGAGCCGGCCACGGTGGATGCGCGACTTCACGGTGCCCAGGCTGACACCGGTCATCTCCGCGATCTCGGCGTAGTCGAAGCCCTCGACATCGAACAGGACGATCGCGGCGCGCTGGTCGTCGCCGATCGCGGCGAGGGCGGCGTTGAGCGCCTTCACCCGCTCGGCGGTCACCACCTGGCGCTCCGGATCGGCGTCCTCGCCGGCCGGCGGCTGCCAGGAATCATCTTCGAGCTCGGGGTAGGGCTGCACCGGCCGTCGCTTGCGCGCGCGCTGGAGGTCCATCGCCGCGTTGACCGCGATCCGGCTGAGCCAGCTTCGGACGATCCCGCCGCGGAAGCTGGCCAGGTTGCGGTAGGCGCTGAAGAACGCCTCCTGGACCACGTCCGCGGCCTGGTCGGGGTCGGGCACCATCCGCGCCACGAGGCCGTAGAGCTGGTCCTGGTAGCACTCGACGAGGTCGTTGAAGGCGGCCAGGTCGCCCGCCTGGGCCCGCTCGACAAGGATGAGGTCGCGCCGCTGTGGTCCGTCATCGGCAGTCGCAGTCGTTCGAAGGTCCCCCACGATCGAAGGGCTCCTCCGGAGCGCGATGGGAAGGCTGGCCGAGTCTAGCATCGTCGTTTGCCCAGACGACAGGCCCTGGCTTCGAGTTCCAGGCCGCCTTGGATCCGTTTCGGGCAGGGCCACGCTGTGCTCGTCGATCGAGGCGTTACCATGGCCGCCCACCCAGCCGAAGTGGCGAAACCGGCAGACGCGACGGTCTCAAACACCGTTGAGGGCAACCTCATCCGGGTTCAAATCCCGGCTTCGGCACCACAGCCCCTTCCATCAGCAGCCTTGACCACGATGGCCGGATGACTGAACGTCATGACGGGAACCTGACGTCAGGCTGACAATTCCGGCCTAGCGCTCGGTTCGGCTGGGGGGCAAGGCCACCGGGCGCTTCCAGTCTGCCGAAGACGCAGGGGCAAAGAGAAACCCGCCTGCGAGGGGGGATTCGCAGGCGGGACGGTGGGAGTGTGAGCGCCGGGCGAGCCGGCGCCAAGGTTATGTTTCCTTCACGTACGTGTGGGCAGCCCTGCGCATCCGACGGGGGGCAAGCTCGCCCAGGTTCAATCGCGTCGAAGGTCAGCCGCGATCGCCAGCGCGGCCGGCGGCGTCGCGGTAGCGCAACTGAGCCTCCGCCTCACTGAGGTCGGCGAGCGCCGTATCTGCCGTTGCGTCGGCCACATCGGCGATCGCGGTTCGCGCAATCAGCGCCGCAGCGGCAGCCGTCTTCGCTGCCGATGCCTCGGCCAGGGTCATGGCATCAAGCGCCGCGCGCGCCGCGGCGGCTGTGGCCTGGGCCGCTTCGGCGGCTCCCGCGGCGGCACTCGCTGCCTCCTCGGCCGCGAGCCGCCCGCGCCGGGCGACAGCGGCTGCCCGCTCGGCCGTTCGCCATTGCTGAAGCGCTTCCGCCGTGCTCGCGGCCTTTGGTTCGTCCGTCATTCCGTCAGGTACCTCCGTCGGTCAGTCTGAGGCCTCCGGAGGCCGGGCATCGGCAATCGGCGTCGGGCTCGGGGTCACGGCCGGAACGCCGGGGATGCGCGTCAGCCCTTCGGCGTCTTCGTTGGCTTCGGAGTTGGCGTCGGCTTGGGCGTCGCGGTTGGCTTGGGTGTGGCCGTCGGCTTGGGGGTGGCAGTCGGTTTCGGGGTCGGGCTGGGCGTCGCGGTCGCGGTGGCCGTTGCCGTCGGGCTGGGGGTCAGCGTCGGCAGCAGGGTCATGGTCGGGACCGGACCGCTGCCGCCCGAGGCCGGGCCGAGGCCGTTGCTCACGTTGGTCATCACGGTGCTGACGCCGCCGCCCAGGTAGATCAGGGCCGAGATGGCGATGATCGCCACGATCGCCAGGACGAGCGCGTACTCGGCGACGCCCTGGCCGCCGTTCTGGAAGACGACCAGGATCCGTTTCGAGCGCCAGACGAGCGACAGGTTCTGCTGCCAGGAGCTGAGGAACGCGAAGACGCGATGCATGACGGGCCTCGACAATCGGGTGATCTGCCCCCAAATCGTGCCCAACGGCCGGATGGGATCGCTATGGGACGGATGGGCTACCGGCGTGACAAAGACGGTCCGACCGCGCGGCGCCGCTCCGCGCGGCAGAACCAGATGGGACCGAAGTCGTGCCGAATCAGGACCATTGGCCCGCGCTGCCGCGGTCATTCGGTCGTAGCCTTCAGGCGTCGGGCCTGATGCTCTGGAGAAGTCGGACCCGGCGGCCATGATCCCGAAGTGCCCGGCATGATCGAGCCGGGCACTTCCTGTGTCCGCCGCGCTCAGCCGTCCGCTCGCGTCATGACGACGCCGTCATGACGCGGCGCCCGGCGCGGCGGATAGTCGCCTCCGGGGGTGGCGCTGGAAATTGGAGGGCAGCATGGGCATCATCAGCTGGATCGTCCTTGGGGCGATCGCGGGCTTCCTCGCGAACCTGCTCATCGGTGGCGGTGAGGGCGTGCTGGGCACGATCATCCTGGGCATCGTGGGCGCCGTGGTCGGCGGCTACATCGCCTCGGCGATCTTCCACAAGGGCGACGTGTCGGGGGTCAACATCGAGAGCATCGTGATCTCGGTCCTTGGCGCGATCCTGGTGCTCCTCGTCTGGCGCGCCGTCGGAGGCCGTCGCAAGGCGACCTAATCGATGCGAGTCGGCCCCGGGCGGGGACGCGGCGGCAACAAAGGGCAACCCGGCGTTCACGCTCCAGCCCCTCCGCCGGGGCTATGGTCGGGGCACGCCTCGACCGACGGGTGCACCAACCTTCGGCCGAGCCGCTAGACGAAGCGGCGCCGGGTCCCGGCAGTCGAGGCCCGGCGCTGTGGATTCCTGCGGGCAGGCGAGCACGGAGCTTGCGCTACATGGTTCACATCCGACCGGGCGCGCGTTCAGGCAACTCTCAGGAAGACCCGCTACATTGATCGTGCGTTCGGTCGATGGGTCTACCCCCGCCGGTCGAGCAGCCTCCACGAGAAAAGCAGCGCCGACCGGTCACTCCTCCTCCGACCGGGCCGGCGCTGCGGATTCATGGGGCGGCGAGGCGCCACACTTCGGCTAGCCGAGTGGCCTATCCTGCCCGGCGATGGTCACCCTGGTCCCGATGTCCGCTGCCGCCTGGACGACCTGGCGCGCGGCCACGGTCAGCGGCTACGCCCAGGACAACGTCCGGATCGGGGCCTGGCCGGCCGAAGGCGCCGAGGCGCGGGCCGCGGCCGATCTCGTCCGAATCCTGCCCGAAGGCCAGGCGACACCCGGCCACAGCTTCCGATCGGTGGTCAACGATGAGGGCGCGACGGTCGGCAGCCTATGGTTCGCCCCGAATGCCCCCAGCCATCGCCGGGCGATCTTCATCTGGGACATCGTGATCCATCCCAGCTTCCGCGGGCAGGGCTACGGCCGGGCCACCCTCGACGCCCTCGAGCCAATCGCCCGCAGCCTCGGTTACACGGAGATCGAGCTGCACGTCTTCGGCGACAACGACGTCGCCCGGAACCTGTATCGCTCGGCGGGCTTCGTCGAGACGAACGTGTCGATGGTCAAGCACCTGGGCTGACGGATGAGCCTGCGCTACGTCGCCCTTGGTGACTCGTACACCATCGGGATCAGCGTCACCCGCAACGAGGCCTGGCCAAGCCGCCTCGTCGCGACGCTCGAGCCGGGAGCCGACGGCCGGGCCAGGCTCGAGCTGGTGGCCAACCTGGCCAGCAACGGCCGGACCTCGGCCGACGTCCTCGACGACCAGCTGCCCCGCCTCGAGTCGCTCCGGCCCGAGTTCGTGAGCCTCCTGATCGGCGTGAACGATGTCGTCCAGGGCGTCAGGACCGAGGTCTACCGGGCCAACGTGACCCGGATCCTCGATGACCTGACGAACCGGCTGCGCCAGGATCGCCTGCTCGTCGTGACCACGCCCGACTACACCGTGACCCCGGCGGGGGCCGACTTCGGCGACCCCGACCGGCAGCGCGCCCGGATCGTCGAGCTCAACGCGATCCTGGCCGAGCTGGCGACGGCGCGCGGGATCGCCGTCGTCGACATCTTCGACCTGTCGTCGGCTGCCGAGCGCGATCGCTCGCTGGTCGCCCGGGATGGGCTCCATCCCTCGGCGCACCAGTACGACCTGTGGATCGAGCGCATCGGGCCGGTCGTCGGCCGCCTGTTCAGCACCGGAACCGGCTGAGGCCGGGCGAGCGCCCGAGCCAGCCTTCAGGACGAAGTCAGCCGCGGCTCGCAGGATCAGAGGCGTTACTCGACGGCCAAACCAACTGGCCGATCTCAACGCTGGAGGTTCCAGATGAAGCGAGCAATCGCGACCGCAACCCTTGGCCTGTCCGTGCTGATCGGCGTCGCCGCCTGCACGTCGTCCCCAACACCGGCCCCGACCATTGCGCCGACCGTGGCACCTTCGGTCGCCCCGTCGATCGCGCCGACGGCCGCTCCGTCGCTGGCCGTTCCGTCGACGGCACCCTCGGTCGCTCCGCCGTCGGCCGCGCCGTCAGCGGCCCCCTCGGTCGCCCCGTCCGCGACGCCGGCCGCCTCGTAGTCGCGTGATCCAGGCTGGCCCGGCCGGGCCGAATCGACCGGGCCAGCGCATCTCGGGCTAGACTCGGGGCTCAGTCGCCGCGGGTCCGATCGGACGCCGCCGTTCGACCGGAGGACCGATGAGCTTCCTGCGCCGCTTCTTCTCCCCTGCCGGCGCTTCGGCGCCCTTTCAGCCGCACCCGGGCGCCGGTTCAGTTGCCGAGGTCGAGATGGTCCGCGGGATCATCGCCCGGATCGACGACCTGCCGCCCGAGCGAGCTCGGTTCGTGGCCTGTGCCGCCTACGTGATCGCCCGGGCCGCCAGTGCCGACGACGTCGTGACCGACGCCGCCTCGACGTACATGGAGCAGGTCCTCGTCGACCAGACCGGCCTCGATGCGGCCGAGGCGGCACTCGTCGTCGAGACGGCCAAGCTCCAGGCGCTGTCCACCGGCGGCACCGACGACTACCTCGTGACCCGCGAGTTTCGGGACGTATCGACGACCGAGCAGCGCCTCGACATCCTGCGCGCCTGTTTCGCGATCGCGGCGATCGACGGCACGATCGATGCCGCCGAGAGCTTCACGATCGACGAGATCGCCCTCGAGCTCGATCTCGAGCCGCCGGCGCTGGCCAAGCTGCGTGGCGAGTTTGCCGACCGCTTCTCAGCGGTCCAGGCGATGAAGGCTCAGCCCAGCTGAAGCTCGACGCCCGAACCCAGCCGGCGACTGACCTCGGCCAGTAGCTCCGCGTCGTAGGCGACGCCGCTCCGGAGCTCCATCGGCAGGTCGCCGCCCCGTACGCCGGGCACGTGCAGGACGACCCGGGTCCCGCCGGGCCGGGCCCGAATCAGCCCGCGCAGCTCCTCCATCGTCCGTTCGGCCGTCGCGCCGCCCGAGAAGCGCACGTGGAGCACCTGACTGGGACCGGCCTCGGTCGGGGCCGTCGGAGCGCTGGCCTCGGCCTGGGCCCGGTTGCGCGCCTCGTCGGGCAGGGCCGGCTCATCCGTTTCCGGTCCGATCGAGACGAGCTCGATGAACTCGCCCGACAGCGGCTCGCCCGGCTCGATCGGCGGCAGGCCGGCCAGGGCCGCACCGCCGCGCAGCGGGCTGACCATGACCGCCGGCGCGACCGGCGACGGATGGCCGGGGCCGACGGCGACAAGCTGGCCCACCACGGGCGTCGGCCGCGGGAAGCGGTCCTGGCCGCCGGGCTGGTCGCGGCGCCAGCCACCGCGGTCGCCGTTCGAGCCGCGGTCGGCATTCGGTCCCCGGCCCCGGCCGCGGTCCGCCGCGGCGACCTCGGAGGCGAAGGAGGCGGGACCCCTGGTGACGGCCTCGTCCCAGTCGAGGGCCAAGTCGGCCAGCAGCGAGACCTCCTCGCCCTTGTGATCGACTCGACCGGATACCAGCAGGATCCGGCCCTCGATCCAGGTTGGCCGGCTGGTCTCGTACAGGCGCGGGAAGACGACCACGTCGACCGAACCCTGGAGGTCCTCGATCGTGGCGATCGCCATCGTTGCCTTGGCCTTGGTGATCACGGTCCGGACGCCGGTGACGATTCCGCAGACCACGACCCGCTGCTGGTCCAGCGACTCGTCGCGCAGGTCGCCGGAATAGGCGCTGACGAACGGTCCGATCGCCTCGGCGATCTCCTTGAGGGGATGGTCCGAGAGGTACAGCCCGAGGAGCTCCTTCTCCCAGCGCAGCCGCTCGCGCGTCGGCGCCTCGGTGACCCGCGGCAAGGGAGCCTCGAGGCTGGTCGCGTCGGCGGCGCTCAGGTCGAAGAGCGAGACCTGGCCGCTGATCCGGTCGCGCTGGGTGGCACTCGCCGCGTTGACCGCATCGTCCAGCCCGACGAGGATCTGGGCCGGGTGGCCGAACGCCGCCAGGGACCCGACCCGGGCCAGCGACTCGAGGACCCGCTTGTTGGCCAGGCGCAGATCGATCCGCTCGCAGAAGTCGGTGAGCGACCGGAACTCGCCGTCGGCGCGCGCCGCGATGATCGATTCGATCGCGCTCTGGCCGACGTTGCGCACGGCGATCAGGCCGAACCGGATCGCGTCGCCCTCGACCGAGAACTCGACGCTCGAGCTGCGGATATCCGGCGGCCGGACCTCGATCCCCAGCCGCCGGCATTCGGCAATCGCGGCGGCCACCTTCTCGCCGTTGTCGCGCGATGCGGTCAGGACGCTGGTCATGTACTCGACCGTGTAGTTCGCCTTGAGGTAGGCCGTCTGGTAGGCAACCAGCCCGTAGCAGGTCGCGTGGGCCTTGTTGAAGCCGTAGCGCTCGAACGGCTGGAAGGCCGTGAAGACAGCGTCGATCGTAGCCGCCGGCACGCCCCGCTCGGCCGCCTGGCTGACGAACTGGTCCTTCATCGAGCGCAGGACGCTCGACTTCTTCTTGCGGATCGCGTAGCCCAAGGTGTCGGCCTCGGGACCGGTGAAGCCGCCCAGGGCGATGGCCGAGGCCATGATGTCTTCCTGGTAGACGAAGATCCCGTAGGTCTTGTTGAGGTACGGCTCGAGCAACGGGTGGAGGTAGGTCACCGGCTCCAGGCCGTGCTTGCGCCGGATGTAGGCCGGGATGTTGTCCATCGGCCCCGGCCGGTACAGGGCGACCATCGCGGCCAGGTCGTAGACCGAGGTCGGCCGGAGCTCCCGCACATAGCGGCGCATGCCCGCCGACTCCAGCTGGAAGATGCCGGTCGTCTCGCCCGAGGCGAGCAGCTCGAACGTCGTCGCGTCGTCCAGGGGGATGCGGTCGAGATCGATCGAGATGCCCCGGTTGGCCTGGATCAGCTCGACCGCCTGGCGCAGGATGGTCAGGTTGGAGAGGCCCAGGAAGTCGAACTTGAGCAGGCCCAGGGCTTCCACCGCGTGCATCTCGAACTGGGTCATCAGGCCGTCCGAGTTGGTCGCCTTCTGGAGGGGCATCAGCTCGGTCAAGGGCTCCCGGCTGATCACCACGCCGGCGGCGTGGGTCGAGGCGTTGCGGGCCACGCCCTCGAGATGCTCGGCCAGGTCGAGCAGCCGGCCGACCTGTGGATCGACGGCCATCTCGCGCAGGGCCGGCGTCGACTGGAGCGCCTCGTCGAGGCGGATGCCGAGCTGGTTGGGGATCGCCTTGGCGATCCGGTCGACCTCGCCGTAGCTCATGCCCAGGACCCGGCCGACGTCGCGCACCGCGGCCCGGGCGAGCATCGTGCCGAAGGTGATGATCTGGGCGACGTGGTCCTGGCCGTACTTGCGGCCGACGTAGGCGATCACTTCCTCGCGCCGCCCATCCTCGAAGTCAACGTCGATGTCGGGCATCGTCACCCGGTCCGGGTTGAGGAAGCGCTCGAAGGGCAGCTCGTAGAGGATCGGGTCGACCGGGGTGATCCCCAGGGTGTAGGTCACGATCGAGCCCGGGGCGCTGCCCCGGCAGGTCGTCTGGATGCCGTGTTCGCGGGCGAACCGGACGAAGTCGGCCACGATCAGGAAGTAGCCGGCGTAGCCCATCGACGTGATCACGCCCAGCTCATAGTCGAGGCGGGCCTGGAGGGCCGGCGTCGCCCCGCCGTAGCGCCGCTCCAGGCCCCGCTCGCACTCGCTCCGGAGCCAGCTCTCGACGGTCTCGCCGTCGGGCACCGGGAAGTGCGGGATGCGGGTCTGGCCGAGGGGCAGCTCGATCCCGCCGGCCATCTCCGCGATGCGCCGGGTGTTCAGGATCGCCTGCGGCTGGTCCGGGAAGAGGGCCGCCATCTGGGCGGCCGACTTGAGCCAGAAATCATTGGTCTCGAACTTCATCCGGCCGGGCGTGTCGAGGTTGTTGCCGGTCCCCACGCAGAGGAGCACGTCGTGGGCTTCGGACTGGTCCTGGCGGACGTAGTGCAGGTCGTTGGTGACGACGAGCGGCAGGCCGGCCTCCGGGGCGAGGCGCAGGAGCTGCTCGTTCAGCCGGCGCTGCTCGGGCAAGCCATGGTCCTGGAGCTCGAGATAGAAGCGTTCCGGGCCGAAGATGTCGCCGTACTCGCCGGCCAGGTTGCGGGCAAGCTCCCAGTCGTCGGTCTCCAGGGCCCGTGGGATCTCGCCGCCGAGGCAGGCCGACAAGCCGATCAGGCCCTCGCTGTGCCGGGCGAGGTGCTCCCGATCGATCCGGGGCTTGTAGTAATAGCCGTCGATGTGGGCGTCGGTGATCAGCCGGCACAGGTTGCGGTAGCCGACCAGGTTCTCGGCCAGCAGGATCAGGTGGAACGGCTGGGCGTCGGCCTTGCCCTCCTTGTCGGCCATCGACCGCCGGGCGACGTAGGTCTCCACGCCGATGATCGGCCGGATGCCCTTGGCGGTGGCCGCCTGGTAGAACGCCACCGCGCCGTACAGCGCGCCATGGTCGGTCAGGGCGAGCGAGTCGAAGCCGAGCTGGGCAGCACCGTCAACGAGCTCGTTGATCCGGCCCAGGCCGTCGAGCAGGCTGAACTCGCTATGGGTGTGGAGATGGGTGAAATCGTTCGGGGCGAGGGTCGTCACGGAGCGTCAATGGTAGCCGGGACGCCGGCCTCGAACAGGCGCCCGGACCGGTCAGCGCCTGATCGGCCGGACGAACAGGACTCCGGCAGCCACCAGCAGGGCGATCCCGGCGACGAACGCCCAGATGCCCCAGCCGGCGTCCGCGTTGATCCGGCCGACCAGGATGAGGACCGCCGAAACGATCGCCATCAGGGTCAGGAACGGGTGAGCCTTGACACGCGGCGGCATCTGCTTCCTCCTTCAACCACGGAATGCATCGATGAATCGCACCCGCGCGCCGAGGTGGAGCGCGGCGTTCGTGTACATCCGGCCGGCCAGCCAGGTCAGGCCGATGATCGAGGCCACGGTCAGGACGATGGCCAGTCCGACCTGCCAGGAGGGCACATCGCTGGCCGCCATCCGGACGGCCATCAGGATGGGGGCGAACGGCGGCAGCAACGAGCCGACCGTGGCCAGGGGGCCGGACGGATCGGGCAGCGCGGCGTACATCAGGAGATAGCCGGCGATCTGGAAGACCGAGATCGGGGCGATCGCGCTCTGGACCTCCTCCTGGCGCGAGACCAGCGAGGCGACCGCGGCATAGGCCGTCGCGTAGAACAGGAAGCCGAGGACGAACCACACGATGTCGCCCAGGACGCCGGCCGGCCCCAGGGCCGGAATGGCCGCGACGTTGGTGATGTGCACCGCGACCAGCGCGGCCCCACCGACGATCGTCAGCTGCAGGAGGCCGACGAGCCCGATCCCGATGACCTTGCCGGCGAGGAGCCTGCTCGGCGGGATCGTGGCCAGCAGAATCTCCATGATCCTGGTCGCCTTCTCCTCGACCACGCCCTGGGCCACCTGGCTGCCGTAGATCCCGAGTGCGATCCAGAGCAGGATGCCGACCGCCAGGCCGGCGAAGAAGTTCTGGTTGTCCTTGTGACTGGGAGGCGCGAGCAGCTGGACCGGGACCGGGGCCATGGCCGAGGTGATGGCCGCGGGCGACAGGCCGGCGTCGTACAGGCGTTCCGCCTCGGTGGCCAGCGACAGGGCGGACTCGACATCGGCTGGGATCGCCGCCTTTGCGACGGCTGTCGGCGCGGTCGCCGATCCGGTCACGAGCACGTCGAGGGTGCCCGCCGTGACCTGGGCCGTCCCGGCGCCGAGGTCGGCGATGTCGCTGACGATCACGTCCGTGCCATAGGCTGCGGCCGTGGCCCGGAACGTGCCCTCGAGCGCCTGGGACCCGCCGCTGAAGCCGATCCGGACGGGCGTGGTCTTGGCGGCCAGCAGCGACGCGGCCACGATACCCACCACGACGAAGACGGTCATCACCGTCGTGCCACCCAGGAAGACCCTCGAGCGCAGGCGCATCAGGGCCTCGCGGCGCGCGACGAGGACGGTCGTCGGCAGGCCGCCGGTTCGTCTCGGGCCGGGAGGCTCAGTGCTCATGCCGCCCGCTCCTCGATGGCGGTCCGGAAGATCTCGCCCAGGGTCGGTTCGACGCGCTCGAACTCGCGCACGGGCCCGGTGGCCAGCGCCGCCCGGAGCAGGGCCTGGTCGTCGACGCCGGGATCCAGCTCGAACAGCCGCCGGGTGCCGTCGAGCTGCACCTGCCGGACGCCGGGCAATCCGGGTTGCCAGGCAGCCGGAGCGCCGGGGGCGTCGATCCAGCGCCGCTCCTGGCCGCCGGTGCGGAGCTCGGCGACCGTGCCACTGGCGATCATCCGGCCGCGATCGACGATCCCGACGCGATCGCACAGGCGCTCGACGAGCTCGAGCTCATGGCTCGAGAAGATGACCGGGACGCCGGCGTCGGCCTGCTCGCGGAGGACCTCGGCCATCACGTCGACCGCGACCGGGTCCAGCCCGGCGAACGGCTCGTCGAGCACCAGCACGTCCGGCCCGAAGACGAGGGCCGCCGCCAGCTGGACGCGCTGCTGGTTGCCCAGGCTGAGGGCCTGGAGCTCCGCATCGCCGCGGTCGGCAAGGCCGAAGCGCTCGAGCCAGGTCCGGGCCGCCGCCCGGGCTTGTGCACCTGGCAGGCCGTGGAGCTGGCCGAGGTAGGCGAGCTGCTCCGCCACGTGCATCTTGGGATACAGGCCGCGTTCCTCGGGCATGTAGCCGAACCGGCGCCGCGCCTCGAACGTCAGTGGGCCGCCCAGCCAGCGCACGCTGCCGGAGTCCGGCGCGAGGACGCCCAGCACGATTCGCATCGTCGTCGTCTTGCCGGCCCCGTTGCGCCCGACGAACCCGAACAGCTCCCCCGCCCGGACATCCAGCGAGAGGTCGTCCACGGCGACCAGGTCGCCGTAGCGTTTCGAGACGTGGTCGACCTCGAGGACCCGTGCTGCGGCCATGGTGCCTCCGGGGCGTTTCCAATCATCGTAATCCGATGGCCCGTCCAGGCCCTCCCGGGCCGATCTGTGGTTAGACTCGGCCGATGGATACCCGTCGCGATGCAGCCACCACGGATTCCCTGGGCGCGGCGATCCGGGCCGTCTTGCCGTCCCTCGAGCGTTTCGTCGAGTTCGAGGGGCAGGATCCGGCCCGGCACCGATCTCGCTGGCGCCCCGCCCTCGAGCGGCGACTGCCGGCCACCGGCATCGGCCGTGACGCGACCCTGGCTGAGCTCGCCGACCTGATCGTCACGAACGGGCTGCGCGTCGGCCATCCGGGCTTCTCCGGCTGGGTGACGACCGGCCCCTCGGACGTCGCCGCCGCGGCGGACCTGGCCCAGGCGGTGGCCGTCCCGCAGCGCTGGTGGACGACCGCCGGCAACTTCGTCGACCACCTGGCGATGCGCTGGCTGATCGAGCTGCTCGGCTTTCCGGCCGCCTCGGTCGGCACGTTCACCAGCGGTGGTTCGACGGCCAACCTGGTTGGCATCGGCGCGGCCCGCCAGCACGCCGGCGAGCGCCTCGGCCTGCGGCCGTCGCTGGATGGGATCGCCGGGATGGTGGAGCCCCGGGTGTACGCCAGCACCGAGACCCACCACGTGGTCGGCCGAGCCCTGGGCGTGCTCGGGATGGGCCGTCGCAACCTGCGCTCGATCCCCCTCGATCGAGCGGGCACGATCGACCTCGACCTGCTCCAGGCCGCGCTCGACGAGGACGGAGCCGCCGGCCGGACCCAGGTCGCGGTCGTGGGCTGCGCCGGTGACGTCAACGGCGGCCGGGTCGATCCCCTGGCCGAGCTCGCCCGGATCGCCCATGAGCGCGGGATCTGGCTGCATGTCGACGGCGCGTACGGCGGTTTCGGTCTGCTCGACGAGCGCGTCCGGGAGCGCTATGGCGACGTGGCCACCTACGACTCGTTCGCGATCGATCCCCACAAGTGGATGGCCGCCCCGGTCGGGACCGGCGCCGCGATCGTCCGCGACGAAGGAATTCTGGGCCGGGCGTTCACGATCGAGACGGGCGACTACGACAGCGAGCGCCAGGTCGCGTCGTCGGCGGGCGACGCCGATCTCGGCTCGCCGTTCGACGAGCTCGGCCTCGGGACGCCTGACTGGGGCGTCGACTTCTCGACCCCGGCCCGGGGCCTGGCCGTGTGGGCGATCCTGCGTGAGATCGGCGCCGACGGGCTGCGGGAACGGATCGTCCGGCATGACGACTGCGCCCGCCACGTCGCCGCGCGAGCCGTGGCGGCGCCCGAGCTGGAGCTCCTCGCCGAGCCCGTCCTGTCGATCTGCTGCTTCCGGTTCCGGCCGGCCGGCTGGACCGACGAGGCGCGAATCGACGCCCTCAACGAGGCCATCGTCCATGGCACCCGGGCCCGTGGCCGGGTCGTCACCTCGAGCACGCGGGTCGACGGCCGGCTCGCGATCCGGCCCTGCTTCATCAATCCGCGGAGCACCCTGGCCGATGCCGATGCGCTCGTCGAGGAGGTCCTCACTGTGGGCCGCGAGCTGGCCGTCTCCGGGTCCTAGTACGCGGCTGTGCAATTGCCCCGAATCCGCACCGGGCCGCGTGTTCCGTGGGACCTACCCTGACCTTCGGGTGAGGACGCCCCTGAGCGTGGAGTGGGATAAACGATGCCTACCACTCGCTCCGTGGGGAGTCCGCGATCCAAGCCCAGTCCTTGCCCAGCGGCGTCGGCGGCGAAGAGCAGATCGGAGCCGGCTCGATTCGGCTCGTCCGCCTGCGCCTCACGCTGGCCCTGCTGGCCATGGCGATCCTGCCCTTGGCCATCGGGGCGCCCCTCCTGGCCACGGCCCTCGACGGCCAGCGGACCACCGAGCAGGCGCGCGTCCAGCGCGACGCAGCGACGGCGGCGGGCGCCATCTCGGCCAGCCTCGATGCCCTCGAGACGTCCCTGACCCGGGCATCCTCGGCCAGCGTCGTGGCCGGCATCGCCCGGGGCGACAAGTCCGCGATCAGCAAGGCGCGCTCGGTCCTTGATCCGGTGGCCGGCGACACGTCCGACGCCGTGGTCGACCTCGAGGTCGTCTCGGAGGGTGGCACGATCCTGTTCCGCGAGGTCGGCACGAAGGTCGTCGGCGCTCCGGGCTCGATCAGCGGCGATCCCCTGCTCGACGCCACGAGCTCGGCCGGGCCAGGCGATGTCACCCTCGGCGATCCCTCGACCAGCGCCGACGGGTCGACGATCGTGGGCATGGCGGCCCCGCTGGCCGGCGCCACGAGCGACGCACCGCCGGTCGGGATGCTCCGCCTCGACATCTCCCTCTCGACCCTCGTCCAGACGGCAGGCGGCTCGTTCGCGGCGGGCAGCTCACTGACCCTCACCAATCCGGCCGGCGCGCCGATCACGGCGGTCCAGGTGCCCGGGTCCGGCGGCAACACCTACCCGGCCACGGCCCCGGTGCCCAGCCACCCTGACTGGCACGTCCGGCTGGTGGCCCCAGTGGCCTTTGGTCCGCCGTCGATCCCCCTGTTCGCCCTGCTGGCGCTGGCGATCATCGTCCTGCTCGCCCTCGTGGTGTGGATGGCCAAGCAGATCCTGCGGCCGGCCGAGCAGCTCGAGTCGTCGCGTGTCCGGCTCCACGACCTGTACCAGATGGCCCGGGTGGACTCGCTCCGGGACACGATCACCGGGCTGGGCAACCACCGCGCCTTCCAGGAGGAATCGGACCGCCAGATCGATGCCTCGCGGCGTTACGGCGCGCCGCTGGCCGTGGTGGCCATCAACCTCGACGACTTCAAGGCCATCAACGACCGCCTGGGGCACGAGGGCGGGGACGGCGTCCTGGCCAGCTTCGCCAGCCTGATCCAGGGCACCGTCCGCTCGCCCGACCGGGCCTTCCGGACCGGCGCCGACGGCTTCGCGATCCTGCTGCCCCACACCGACGCCGACGGCGGCGAGATCTTCGCCCGGCGGCTGCTCGCCGCGGCCCTCGAGCCGCTGCGCGGTTCAGCCGGCCGGGAGGGGATCTCATTCTCGGCCGGCGTGTCGGCCTGCCCGGCGCTGGCAACGGACCGCCGTCACCTGATCGCCCAGGCCGAAGCCGCGATGGCCTCGGCCAAGCGCCATGGCCGGACGGCGGTCGAGACCTTCGACCCGGCCCGCCACCGGGCACCCGGCGTGCTGACCTCGGCGGCCGAGGCCTCGGCCGCGGTGGCCGACACGGTGACCAACAAGCTGATCCGGCCCGTCTTCCAGCCGATCGTGGACCTGCGCAGCGGCAAGGTGATCGGCTACGAGGGCCTGGTCCGGCCGCTGGCCGCGTCGGGCTTCCCCGACCCGAGCGCCATGTTCATCGCCGCGGAGCGGGCCGGCCGGACCGTCGAGCTCGACTACGCCTGCATCGAAGCAGTGGCCGTCGGCTCGGCCGACCTGCCCAAGGACGCAATGATCACGATCAACGTCTCGCCGCGGACCCTGGAGCTGCCCGACTTCAGCCCGCCACTCCTGGTCCGCACCCTGCACCGCGCGGGTCTCGAGCCGGACCGGGTCGTGATCGAGATCACCGAGCGCGAGTCGATCGAGGAGATGGAGCGCCTGAAGCGCAACGTGGCCGCCTGCCGGGCGGCCGGCTTCCGGGTCGCCGCCGACGACGTCGGGGCCGGCAATGCCGGTCTCCGACTGCTCAGCCAGATCCAGTTCGACATCGTCAAGATCGATCTGTCCCTGGTCCAGGATGGGGCGCTGTTCGAGACCTCGCTGGCCGTCGTCGGCTCGCTCCAGGAGCTCGCGCGGCGGTGGGGCGCCTGGGTGATCGCCGAGGGGATCGAGACGCCCGAGCAGCTGCGGGTCGTCCGCCAGCTGGAGATCAGCGCCGGCCAGGGCTATCTCCTGGGCCGGCCCAACTCGACCGAGGACCTGCGCAAGCTGGATGCGACGACGGTCGACCTGTCGGCTCTCCTCGGTCGCGACAACTGGCTGCAGGACCTGGCCCGCTCGGCGCCCGGGCTGGGCGCCGCCCACTCGAGCTGACCGGCCCCACTCGGGCGGTTGCCCTTGGCGCCAATCGCGGTCAGGATTCCGGGGTGCAACCCCGCCTCGTTCGAGCCGCCGGCCTGGCTGCCCTGCTGCTCATCGCCAGCGCCTGCGCGCCGGCCCAGCCCAGCGGTCCCGCCGGCTCGATCGCACCGTCCCTGCCACCGGTCGACGCCAGCGCGCTGCCCTCGATCGGTCCGTCGGTCGCACCGTCGGCCGGCGTGCCGCACTGCAGCCGGCAGCTCAAGGTGGGCCTCGTCGCCGAACCCGGCAGCCTGACCGACAACGGCTACAACCAGTCCTCGGTCGCCGGCCTGGCGGCCGCAGCGGCCAGTGCCCCGGACTGCTTCAGCACCGACGGCGTCGCGCCCAAGTCGATCGATGACGCCGCCGGCGACATCAAGGGCTACGCCGGGGCCGGCTACGACGTCGTGATCGGCGTCGGCCAGCAGCTGGGCGATTCGCTGGGCGATGTCGCCGCGCTCAACCCCGGGGTGAAGTTCATCGACGTCGACGGCGCACCCGGCCCGACCCACGATGCGAGCTGGTCGGTCAACGGCCAGAGCCTGTTCTTCGCCGAGGACCAGCAGGGCTACCTGGCCGGAACGCTGGCGGCGCTGCTCAGCAAGACCCACACCGTGGGTGTGGTTGGCGGCCTGCTCCTCGTGCCCCAGGTGGAGAGCTCGGTCGAGGGCTTCCTGCATGGCGCGGTGGCCGCCCTGCCGGGGACGACCGCCGAGTTCGCGTACACGACCTCGTTCGAGGATCCGGCCCAGGGCAGCGCCGCGGCGACCGCGATGATCGCGAAGGGCGCCGACGTCATCTTCTCGACCGGCAGCGCCACCGGCGACGCGGCCCTCCTCGCCGCCTGCAAGGCCGGTGTCCTGGCGATCGGCTCCGACACGGACCAGGCGCTCAGCCTGCCCAAGGCCGCCCCGTGTCTCGTGTCGAGCGCGATGAAGAACGTGGCCGGGGCCTTGACCGAGGCGCTCCTGCGCCTCGCCGGGGGCAGCTTCACGGCCGGCTTCCACACCGACGACGCGTCGACCGGCGGCGTCTTCCTGGCGCCCGGCCACGAGCTGGCCGGCGACATCAGCCCGGCGATCCAGGCCCGGCTCGATGCGACCCTGCAAGGCCTGGCCGACGGCTCGATCCAGCCCAAGGTCGTGATCGACGGCAAGACGCCCTAGCCGGGATCACGCCGGGCGCCCAGCGCGCTGGCGCCGGTCGGGTTACGGGAAGCGGGCGACCGCTTCGACCAGGAGGTCAACGAACCGCTCCCGGTCGATCCCCAGTCCAACCTCGGCGTTCGCCGGCCGGCCCGAAAGTCCCGCCGGATCGGCCACGGTGCGACCGCGGCTGAGCTCACTCGTGGTCTCGATGTCGACCCGCCAGGTCTCGGTCCGGACCAGGCCCGGCAGGGCCACGTGGGCGACAGCCACGGCGTCGTGGATCGGCGAGCCGTCCCAGCCGTAGCGCTCGCGGTGGAAGCGGCCGAAGAACTCGAGCAGGTCGGCGAAGACCCGCCCGGTGCGGGTGCCCAGGGCGGCCATCCGGGCCGCATCGGCGCCGCTCACGATCGCCTGGTGGGTGACGTCCAGGCCGATCATCGTCAGCGGCCGGCCGGCATTGAAGACGATGGCCGCCGCCTCCGGGTCGGCCCAGATGTTGAACTCGGCCGAGGCGGTGACGTTGCCTTCGCCGACCGAGCCGCCCATCAGGCAGATCCGGGCGATCCGCTCGAGCAGGCGCGGGTAGGTCCGGATCAGCAGGGCAATGTTGGTCAGCGGCCCGGTGGGCACCAGGGTGACCGGGCCGGGGGCCGCTTCGATCACCTGCCGGATCAGCTCGATCGCGTGTTCCGGCCGGGCCCCGACCGTCGCCTCGGGCAGGTCGGCCCCGTC
>DATGGC010000123.1:0-6590 GCA_035308745.1 Candidatus Limnocylindrales bacterium
TTCAACTACCCGGGCATGGGCCTCCTGTTCTTCGACGGGGTGAACGGCCGGGACTACTTCCTGCTGATGGGCATCCTGTTGATCGGCTCGCTGTTCATCGTCTTCATGAACCTGGTCGCCGACGTGCTGTACGTCATGGTCGACCCCCGAATCAAGTACGACTGAGCGGCAGACATGGCGTTCCCTGACATGCAGAGCCCGGCCGGCCTCCAGCTCGGCGGGCCGTCCGGCGGTGCTGGGGCCGACGCCGAAGACGTCGAGGTCGCCCTCGAGTCGCTCAGCCAGTGGCAGCTCGCCTGGCGCCGGTTCAAGCTCCACCGCCTGGCCGCCATCGGCCTGGTGATCTTCGGGGCGATGGTCTTCATCGCGGTGTTCGGTCCGATCATCGATCCCTACAATCCGATCTTCATCCCCAATGCCCATCGACCAGGCGGTGACCCACCGTCGCTGGCGCACTGGTTCGGGACCGACAACGTCGGCCGCGACGTCTTCGCGATGGTCCTCAACGGGGCCCGGATCTCGGTCGCCATCGGCGTCTTCTCGATGATCATCGCGGGCGTGGTCGGGGTGGTCATCGGGGCCGTCGCCGGCTACGTCGGCGGGCTGGTGGACAACATCCTGATGCGGATCGTGGATGTCTTCTTCGCCATCCCGTTCCTGTTCGTGATCCTCGTCGCCGCCCGGTTCTTCGGGCAGGGCCAGCTCATCTCGCTGATCCTGATCTTCGGACTGCTGTCATGGCCGCTCATCGCCCGCCTGGTGCGAGCCATGTTCCTGACCTTGCGTGAGGCCGACTTCGTGGAGGCGGCGCGGGCCGTCGGGGTCAGCGACATCCGGATCACCTTCCGGCACATCCTGCCCAGCGCCCTCGGCCCGGTGATCGTGGCGATGACCCTGATCATGGCCTCGAACATCGTCCTGGAGGCGTTCGTGAGCTACCTCGGGTTCGGCCTGACCGAGGACCAGACCAGCTGGGGCAACGCCCTGTCCAACGCCCAGACGGTCCTCAGCCAAGGCAACTGGTGGTGGGCCTTCTTCCCGGGCATGGCCATCGCCCTGACCGTCCTGGCGATCAACTTCATCGGCGACGGGCTGCGCGACGCGCTCGATCCCCGGTCCAAGCTGTGACCCAGCTGGGAACGCCGCCGCCGGAGGACGTCCTGCTCGAGGTCCGCGGCCTGCGGACCGAGTTCCGGGTCCTGGACGGGACCGTGCCGGCCGTGGACGGCGTCGACTTCAGTCTGCGCCGGGGCGAGACCCTCGGCCTGGTGGGTGAATCGGGCAGCGGCAAGAGCGTGACCTCGCTCTCGATCATGCGCCTCATCGAGCGGCCCGGCGAGATCGTCGGCGGCGAGATCTGGTTCGACGGCCGCGACCTGCTGAAGCTGTCCGAAGGCGACATGGAGGACATCCGGGGCAACGACATCACGATGATCTTCCAGGAGCCGATGACCTCGCTCAACCCGGTCTTCAGCGTCGGCGAGCAGATCGCCGAATCGGTCCGCCTGCACCGCCACGCCTCGAAGAAGGATGCCTGGGACCGGGCCATCGAGATGCTCAAGCTGGTCGGCATCCCGTCCCCGGAGCGGCGGGTCAAGCAGTACCCCCACGAGATGTCGGGCGGCATGCGCCAGCGGGTCGTCATCGCCATGGCCCTTGCCTGCGACCCCAAGCTGATCATCGCCGACGAACCGACGACCGCCCTGGACGTGACCATCCAGGCCCAGATCCTCGAGCTGATGCGGCGGATCCAGGAGGAGAGCGGCGCGGCGATGCTGCTGATCACCCATGACCTTGCGGTCGTCGCCGAAACGGTCCAGCGGATCGCCGTGATGTACGCCGGCAAGATCGTCGAATCGGGGGGCGTGCAGGAGACGCTGCTCCACCCCCAGCATCCCTACACCGAGGGCCTGCTCACCTCGATCCCGTCCCGCGTGGCCCGGGGCCAGCGGCTCAACGTGATCAAGGGCACGGTGCCCAATCCGTTCCGCCTGCCGCAGGGCTGCCGCTTCGAGCCACGCTGCCCGTACAGCTTCGAGCCGTGCAAGCCGAACGAGCCGCAGCTCGAGACGATCGGCACCAACCGCAAGGTCCGCTGCTTCCTGCACGGCCTCCCGGGTCAGCCGGCAATCCCCGTCCCGGCCGGCGCCGGAACCGGGGCCGACGCATGAGCATGGAGACCCTGAGCCCGGCCCCGGCGCCCGTCCCGGGCGCAACCGCCGCCGCGCCCAGCGGCCCGCCCCTCGTCCGGATCGAGGGCGTCCAGAAGTATTTCCCGATCTTCGGCGGGATCCTGCGCCACAAGGTGGGCGATGTCCGCGCGGTCGACGGGGTCAGCTTCGACATCCGCAAGGGCGAGGTCCTGGGCCTGGTCGGCGAGTCGGGCTGCGGCAAGACCACCCTGGGCCGGACCGTGCTGATGCTCGAGAAGCCGACCGCCGGCAAGATCACCCTCGGCGACCAGGACCTGACCAAGCTGAGCAGCGCGGGCCTGCGCAAGATCCGGACCCGGATGCAGATCATCTTCCAGGACCCGTATGGCTCGCTCAATCCCCGGATGCCGGTCAGCGACATCATCGGCGAGGGCCTCCTGGCCCAGGGCGTCAGCAACAAGCAGGAGCGGATCAAGCGGGTCGAGGACGCCCTCGACACCGTGGGCCTGCGGCGCGACTACACCCGGCGCTATCCCCACGAGTTCAGCGGCGGCCAGCGCCAGCGGATCGGGATCGCCCGGGCCCTCGTCCTCAATCCCGAGTTCATCGTCTGCGACGAGGCCGTCTCGGCCCTCGACGTCTCGATCCAGAGCCAGATCCTCAACCTGCTCCTCGACCTGCGCCGGGACCGGGGCCTGACCTATCTGTTCGTGGCCCACAACCTGTCGGTCGTGCAGTACGTCAGCGACCGAGTCGGGGTGATGTACCTCGGCCAGATGGCCGAGCTGGCCGACGTCGAAGAGATCTACGCCCATCCCCGCCACCCGTACACGATCGCCCTCCTGTCGGCCGTGCCCAGCCCGGATCCGCGGGTCCGCAAGAAGCGGATCTTCCTGGAGGGCGACGTGCCGTCGCCGGCCAACCCGCCCAGCGGCTGCCGCTTCCACACCCGCTGCTGGCTGCGCAAGCGCCTCGACAACCCGGAGAACTGCGTGACCGAGGAGCCCGAGTTCCGGGAGATCGGCGCCGGCCACCAGGTGGCCTGCCACCACGCCGAGAAGATCGACGATGCGATGGTCTCCGAGCTCATTCCGCCGGCGGCCCTGTCGTCCAACGGCAGCGCTCCGCGCGGCCTGGCCGACCTGATGCCCCCCAAGGCGCCGAACCCGCCGCCGGAGGCTCCACAACCGGGCGCCGACGCACCAGCGGCTGTCTGAGTATCATTCGCGGGTCGATTGGGCCACCGCCCGATGGCCGTGACAGGGCCACCGCGCGAGGAGGACCTGACGTCGATAGAGGAGGAGAGAACACCTGATGTTGCGCTTACGAATTGGCGCTCTGGGCGTGGCGGCGGCAATCGCCTTCGCCGCGTGCAGTGGCTCAGCGACGGCCGTGCCGTCGGTTGCCGCGCCGGCCTCGACGGCTCCGGGCACGTCGTCCGCCCCCGCGTCTTCGGCTCCCGCATCGCTCGCCGCTGCGTCGCCGGTCAACGGCGGAAACCTGGTCGTCGCCCTCGAGGGCGACATGGTCTATGCCGATCCCTCGCTGGTCAGTGACGGCAACTCGCTGTACGTCATGACCCAGGTCGTCGAAGGCCTCGTCGGCCTCCAGCCGGGCACGATCAGCACTGTCATCCCGGTCCTGGCGGCCTCCCTGCCGACGGTCAGCCCGGACGGCAAGACGTACACCTTCACCCTCCGCTCGGGCGTCAAGTTCCATGACGGCACGCCGTTCAACGCCGCGGCCGTGAAGTTCAACTACGACCGCTGGAAGAACTACACGAAGGGCGACCTGCAGGACAACGCCTACTACTACGGCGCCGTCTTCGGTGGCTTCGGGGCCGACTCGAACATCGTCTCGGTCGACGCTCCGAATGACACGACTGTGGTCATGACCCTCAAGGCCCCCCAGTCGAACTTCCTGCTCGCCCAGACCCTCCAGGTCTTCGGCATCCAGAGCCCCACTGCCCTCCAGGCCGGCAACGCCGACAGCACCCCGCTGAGCGCCAACAACTACGCCCAGGGCAAGGGCACGAGCATGGTCGGCACCGGGCCGTTCATGTTCAAGGAGTGGGTCCCCGGCGATCACATCACCGTGGTCAAGAACCCGAACTACTGGGACCCGACCAACGCGGCCCATGTCGACCAGATCACCTTCAAGGTCCTGGCCGACGAGACGGCCACCCTCCAGGCCCTCCAGTCCGGCGCGGTCGATGAGGCCGAGACCATCTCGCCGACCGACATCGCGACCGCCAAGACGTCCGGCCTGACGATCATCGATCGCGGCCAGTCCTGCAACCTCGGCTACCTCGGCCTGAACCAGGCCCTTCAGAGCAAGTCCGGCGGCGCACCGACGCCGACGATCTACGCCAACAAGCAGGTCCGGCTGGCGGTCGGCGAAGCCCTCAACAAGCAGGGCTACATCGACGCACTGTTCGCCGGCCAGGGCAAGGTCGCCACGGGCTTCATGCCCCCGGCCACCGACGGCTTCAAGGCCGAGCCCCTGCCCACCTATGACGTGACCAAGGCGACCGCCGACCTGGCGGCTGCCGGCCTCACCGCCGATCAGAAGAAGATCGACCTGTACTACCCGTCGAACGTCAGCCGGCCGTACATGCCGGATCCCAAGGACGAGGCCCAGGCCATCGCCCAGGACCTGACGGCGATTGGCTTCACCGTGACCCTCAAGACCATTGACTGGCATGCCGGCTACTACGACACCGCCAACACCGGCCAGCTGGCCATGTACCTGCTCGGCTGGACCTGCGACTGGGCAGGCGCCGACAACTTCCTCGTGACGGCCTTCTTCGGCTACTCCGGTGGTCAGCCGGCCAAGGCGTTCGGCTACAAGAACGACGCGATGGAAGCCCTCTTCACCCAGGCCCTCCAGGCGCCCACCGACGCGGTGGCCAACCCGCTGTGGGGCCAGGCCCAGGACCTGATCGGGGCGGACCTGCCGATGATCCCGATCGTCAACTCGACACCGCCCGGCGCGTACGTCTCGAAGCTCCAGGGCTTCGTGGGTGCGGCCAACGAGACCGAGCACTTCAACAGCGTCTGGCTCCAGCCGTAACCAACGGCTGAACCAGGCCCCAGGCAGCACGCCGCGGGCAGGTCCGCCCTCGTCCGCGCGCGCTGTGTCCATCGGCCATCAGGCCCCCCGGGTTCACCGAACCCGGGGGGCCTCAACGCAGGGAGGAACCTCCACCGCCCGTGCTGAGGTTCATCATCAGGCGGATCCTCGGGTCGATCCCGGTCCTGTTGGGACTGTCGATCATCCTGTTCTTCTTCATCCGGCTGCTGCCCGGTGACCCGGCCCAGACGATCCTCGGCGAGCACGCGACCCCCGACCTGATCGCCCAGCTCCACGCCACGCTCGGGCTGGACAAGCCCCTCTACGTCCAGTACCTGGGCTACATGGCCCAGCTGCTGCAGGGCAACTTCGGGGCGAGCATCATCGACAACCGGGCCGTGTCCGAGCTGTTCCTGCTGCGCTTCCCGTTGACGATCGAGCTGACGGTGGGCGCCATGATCTTTGCCGTCGGCCTGGGCATTCCCCTCGGCCGCCTGGCGGCGCGCCACCCGAATGGCTGGATCGACGGCCTGGTGACCGTCCTGTCACTGTTCGGGATCTCGATCCCGATCTTCGTCCTCGGCTACACCATGGTCTTCATCTTCGCCGTGACCCTCCACTGGCTGCCCTCGATCGGTCCCGACGATGCCCGGCTGGCCATTCCGGCCGTGACCAACTTCCCGATCATCGATGCGATCCTGAGCGGGAACCCGAATGCGGTGATCGACGCGATCTCGCACCTGATCCTGCCGGCGATCGCGCTGGGCTCGATCCCGCTGGCGATCGTCACCCGGATCACCCGGGCGGCGGTGATCGACGTCAGCAACGAGGATTACGTCCGGACGGCCCGGGCCAAGGGCCTGACCGAGCGGCGGGTCAACGATCGCCACATCATGCGCAACGCCTGGCTGTCGGTGACCACCGTCATCGGCCTGCAGGTCGGCTCGCTGCTGGCCGGGGCGGTCCTGACCGAGACCGTCTTCGCCTGGCCGGGGGTCGGCTCGTGGGTCGTCACCTCGATCGAGAATCACGACTACATCGTGGTCCAGTCGCTGATCCTGATCTTTGCCACGATCTTCCTGGTCGTGAACCTGATCGTCGACATCGGCTACGCCTTCATCAACCCCCGGATCAGGTACTCGTGAGATGACCGTCGGAACCGCGCCAGTCGTGATCCACGCCGCGCCACGGGCCAGCCGGGGCCTGTGGCGGGACGCCTTCCGGCGCCTGCTGCGCAACGGTCCGGCCGTCCTGGGGATGATCTTCATCCTCGTCTTCGTGATCGGCGCCGTGCTCGCGCCGCTGCTTGCCCCGTACGACCCAGCTTTCGGCAACCTGTCCCTCAGCAAGCAAGGTCCGACGATG
>DATGGC010000124.1:0-2098 GCA_035308745.1 Candidatus Limnocylindrales bacterium
ACCCCGACAACCACCACCGGATGCAGACGCTCCGGGCGGCCAAGATCGCCGGGATCGCCAACGACATCCCCGACCTCGAGGTCTACGGGCCCGAGCGGCGCGACCTGCTCATCCTCGGCTGGGGCTCGACCTACGGCTCCATCCGGAGCGCGGTCGAGCGGCTGGGGGCCGACGGCCAGGCCGTCGCCCACGCCCACCTGCGCCACCTCAACCCGTTCCCAAGGAACCTCGGCGAGGTGCTCGCGAGCTACCGCCGGGTCCTGATTCCCGAGCTCAACCTGGGCCAGCTGCTGCTGCTGATCCGGGCCCGCTACCTGATCGACGCCGTGGGCTACGACCGGGTCCGGGGCAAGCCCTTCCGCATCGCCGAGATCGTGGCCGAGGCCGAGCGCCTGCTGGCCGAGCACTGAGGACCATCGAACCGTGACCGAACCCGTCTCCATCGCGCCGGCCCCCGACGGGCCGCCGCTCAGCCCCGAGAACGCCGCCACCCTGGTCCAGCTCCAGCTGACCCGCAAGGACTTCGTGTCCGACCAGGAGGTCCGCTGGTGCCCCGGCTGCGGCGATTACTCGATCCTGGCCCAGACCCAGAAGGTGATGCCCGACTTCGGCTTCCCGAAGGAGAACATCGTGTTCATCAGCGGCATCGGCTGCTCGGGCCGCCTGCCGTACTACATGAACACCTACGGCTTCCACACGATCCACGGCCGGGCGCCGACGATCGCGACCGGCCTCAAGGCAGCCCGCCCGGACCTGATGGTCTGGGTGATCACCGGCGACGGCGACGCGCTGTCGATCGGCGGCAACCACATCCTCCATTCGATGCGTCGCAACGTTGACATCAAGGTCGTGATGTTCAACAACCGGATCTACGGCCTGACCAAGGGCCAGGCATCGCCCACCTCGGAGTTCGGCAAGGTCACCAAGTCGACCCCGGCGGGCACGATCGACCACCCGATCAGCCCGCTGTCGGTGGCCCTGGCCGCCGAGGCAAGCTTCATCGCCCGCTCGGTCGACACCCACACCGAGCATCTCCAGGCCACCCTCAACCGGGTCGGCTGGCACCACGGGTCGGCCTTCGTCGAGGTCCTCCAGAACTGCAACATCTTCAACGACGGGGCCTATCGCGAGTTCACCGACCGCGAGGTCCGCGAGGACCGGATGCTGGTCCTCGAGAACGGCAAGCCGATGATCTTCGGCAAGGACCGCGACAAGGGCATCCGCCTCAACGGCCACCAGCCCGAGGTGGTCACGATCGGCGAGAACGGGATCAGCGAGGCCGACCTGCTCGTCCACGACGAGACGGACCCGCTCATCGCGTTCATGCTCTCGCGCATCTTCTGGCCCGAGTTCCCGGTCCCGGTCGGCGTGATCCGCGACGTCCGCCGGCCGACCCACGATGAGCTGATGACCGCCCAGATCGAGACGGCCGTCGCCCAGCGCGGCGCCGGCGACATCCGCCGGCTGCTGAGCGGCGGCGAAACCTGGTCGGTCGAGTAGGCCGGCCGCCGCGATGACGATCTGCCCGGTCTGCCATCACGAGAACTTCGCCGGCGAGGACCTGTGCGAGGAGTGCGGCGCCGACCTGACCGCGGTCGACCTGCCCCAGGACGCGATCGACTTCCACGGCCGCCTGCTGGGCGAGCATCTCGACGTGCTCGGGGCCCAGCCGCCGCTGACGGTGCCCGCGACGATGGCCCTCGACGAGGCGATCGGGTTGATGCACTCGACCCCGGCCGATTGCCTCCTGGTGATGCATGGCGACGCCCTGGCCGGGATCTTCACCGATCGCGACGCGGTGGTCCGCACGACCGGCATCCGGCTCAGCTCGTTCCTGGTCCGGGACTTCATGACCCGCGACCCGGTCGTCCTCCGCCACGACGAGACCCTGGCGATCGCGATCCACAAGATGGCCGTCGGCGGGTTCCGGCACATCCCGATCGTCGAGGAGGGCCGGCCGATCGGGGTCGTGGCCGCGGCGGACGTCTTCCGCCATATCCTCGACGTCATCGGGTGACGGCTGCTCCTCGTCCGGTGATCCCAGCCGCTCGCTACGCCGAGCGGCTCGCCGCGGCCGCTCGTCTGACGGCCGCGGCCG
>DATGGC010000125.1:0-7488 GCA_035308745.1 Candidatus Limnocylindrales bacterium
AGGGCAGGATGCCGTAGCTGATCGGGTTGTCTTCAGGCGACCAGGTCGTGCTGAGCACCGAGCCGATCGGCTGACCGTTCTGGACGAAGAGCTGGATCCCCTGCCAGGCGATGAAGCCGAGCAGGATGAAGACGATCGCGACCATCGACAAGGCGGCCAGGAAGACGACCCGGCGGGGCAGGTCGAGCCGGTCGCGGAAGGCCGGCCGGACCCGCAGTCCGGCGAGCGTCGGTGCACTACCGGCGACGGCCACGTCGGTGACCTCCTGCTTGACGGCTGATCACGGGATTCTCCACCAAACGATCGGATCTGGATACGAACCGAGGTCCGGAACCGGGTGTTGGGCCCGGCGCCGAACCTCGTGGTCGCGCGGAAGACCGATTGGGTCTTACTGGCTGGCGGGGGCGTAGAACTGGGACGGGATCAGGCCCTGCTGCACGACCGGGCTGAGCATGTAGTCGAGGAACGACTTGGTCAGGCCGGTCGGGTCGCCCTTGGTGTACATGTGCCCGACGGCGTTGAGCTTGTAGGTGTTGCTGGTCATGTTGGCGACGGTGGCATCGACCCCGTCGAGCTGGAAGCCAACCAGGTTGTCCTTGGCCGTCTGGTAGTAGGCGAAGCCGATGACGCTGATGCTGCCGTTCGTGGCCTGCACCGCGGTGGTCACGGCACCGTTCGAGTCCTCGGTCAGGGCCTGGCCATTGGCCTCGGCCGCGCCGCCCAGGACGATCTGCTTGAAGGTTGCCCGAGTACCCGAGCTGGTCGGGCGGAGGATCAGGACGATCGGCAGGTTCGGTCCGCCGACCTGGCTCCAGTTGGTGTCCACACCGGTCCAGATCGCGACGTTCTGGGCGGTCGTCAGGTTGGTGACACCGGTCACGTCCTTGTTGGCGACAACGATCCAGCCCTGCTTGGCAACCAGGTGGTCGACAAGCCCGGCGGCATCAGGTGTCGCAAGCTTGGAGGCGGCCGTGACGTCAGAGTCACCGATGTCGATCGCGCCGGAGGCGATCTGGGTCAGGCCGGTTCCCGAGCCACCGCCGTTGACGGTGATCGTCGAGCCGGGGCAGGCCGCGGTATAGATCTGGCCCGCGGCCGTCACGAGGGGCTGGAGCGCGGTCGACCCGGCCGCGGTGATCGAGCCCGTGGCGCACGACGTCGGTGCAAAGGTGCCGCCCGCGCCCGCGGCAGCGCTTCCGGGCGCTGAGCTTGCGGCCGATGGTGGGGTCGCGCTGCTCGAACATGCGGCGATCGCCATCGTGGCGGCGACGGCAAGGGCGCCGAAGCGTCGAATCCCGATCGTCAACGTGGTTCCTCCTGTGCGGGGGCCATGACACGGGCACCCCGAAACTTCCCTGATGTCCAGAGCGTCGGTGCAGGCCGTCAACGGTCGGTTGCCGGTTTGTTAACAGTGGGCTGGAGTCACGGTCACGACCGCTCGGTATGATCGGGACATGCCCGCCGATCCGGCCCAAGTGCTGGACTTCCCGCTCCGCCGCGGGCTGCTGATCGTCGCCGAGGGACTCGACGGATCTGGCAAGTCGGCAACAATCGAAGGCATGGCCCGCTGGTTCGAGCGACGCGGGCGGAAGTCTCGGGTCGTCGCCTGGGAGCCGTCTCGCCTGGTCACCCGCGCCGCGGCCGACCCGCGCGCCCGAACGGCGTTGACCGCGCGCGTCGCCGCCCTCCTGGCCGCCGCCGACGCCCAGCGTCGGATCGGCGCGCCCGTGGCCCGGCGTCTCGAGCGTGGCGAGATTGTCCTTGCCGATCGCTACGGCTGGACCGCGATCGCCCGCGAGGTGGCCCGCGGCCTGGACCTGGAGTGGGCTGTCAACCTCCACCAGCCGCTGCCCGCCCCGGATCTGATCCTGTACCACCACGGGGATGCCGGCTCGGCGATCGAGCGGGCGCTGGCGACCCGTCCGCCATCGGTCCGCTCGGCCGCAGTTGGCGCGGCCTACGGTTCATTCGTCGAGCGCCTCCTGGGCACCTTCGAGATCCTGGCGGAGCGCAGCCGGACCGGTTTGGGCACGCCCTGGCCGAGCCCGGTGGTCGAGCTGGACGTCCATGCGGCGCCGGGCGCCAATGCCCGGCTCGCCCGTGAGGCCGTGCGGGCCCTCGTCGAGCCACCGGCCGCCCGGCGGCCGGCCTGATGGGCGGCTTGCTGATCGTGCTCGAGGGGACCGACCGATCGGGCCGCTCGACCCATGCGCGGCGCCTCGAGCAGCAGCTCCGCTATCGCGGCGCGGGCGTCACCCGGACCAGCCTGGCGACGTCGCTCCTGGCCGCCGATCCGATCCGGGCCGCCAAGCACCAGCGCCGGATGGATCCCGTCGAGACCGTCCTGCTGTACGCCGCCGACCTGGCCGAACGGATCGAGCAGGTGATCCTGCCCTCGCTGCAGGCCGGCCTGGTCGTCCTCGCCGACCGCTACGTCTACACGCCGATGGCCCGGGCCGAGACGCGCGGCGTCGACGGCGCCTGGCTGGAGCGTTTGTTCAGCTTCGCCCCGTCGCCCGACCTGACGCTGCTCCTCGACGTCGATCCGGCCACGGCGCTCGCCCGGCAGGGTCGCCAGGGCCCCGACCGCTACGAGGCCGGGATGGACCTGGGCCTGTCACGCGATGCGATCAAGAGCTTCCGGCTGTTCCAGGACCGGCTGCGGGACTGGTTCGAGGAGCACCGCGAGCGCTACGGCTTCCGGCGGATCGACGCGCGCGGTGAGCCCGAGGCCGTGGCAGCCCTGATCGAGCCGGTCGTCGATGGGCTGCTGGCCGGGCGATGAAGGAGCTCCGGATCGTCCACCTGTCCGACTTCCACTGCGACGGCAGCCCCGAGCTGCGCGCCGCCCTCGCCCGCCTCGTCGACCGGGCGATCGACTGCGATCCCGACCTGGTCGTGGTCACCGGCGACCTGAGCGCCGATGGCCGGCCGGCCGAGCTCGATGCCGTTGCGGCGGAGCTGGAACGGTTCGGCCCGATCCCCCGGGTCGTCGTGCCCGGTAACCGCGATCTCGTGCCCTCGGTCGGACCGCCCGGTGAAGCCCGGCCGGTGCCCCTCGATTCCGATCTCGATTTCTTCCTCGCCCTGGAGCCGGCGCTTGGCTTTGGCTTCGACGATCCGGTCCCAGGCACGTCGCCGCCGAGCGACGCCGATCCCGAGCTTCGATTCTCGAGCCGGTTCGGGCGCCTGGATCCGCGCTTCGGCGACGCCCGGATCCAGCTGGTCGCGGTCAACTCCACGCCCCGCCTTCGGACGGCCGAGCTCGAGCGGGCCGCTCGCCGGCTGCGCGGATCCCCGAGCGGCGCCTTGCGGATCTTCGCCCTCCATCACGGCCTGCTGCCCGTGCCCGGCCGCAAGCTTCGCGACGGTGACCTGGCCAGCCGATCGGGTGACCTGCTGGCCCTGCTCCTGGAGCTCAAGGTGGACCTGGTCCTCCACGGCCATATCCATCGTGCGCATGCCTGGCTCGTTTCCGACGGGCACCACGAAATGGTGGTCGCCAGCGCCGGCGCGCTCGTCAACGACGGCCGGCGCGACGCCAGCTTCAACGAGATTCTCGTTGGGGATGGCAGACTGGAGGTCCGCCGCCGATCGGTTGCGACCGGCGAACCGCGCTTGCTGTTCAAGACCCGCACCGACTGACCTCGGCCCTCGAGGTTGCCGGTCCCTGACGCTTCCGAGGAGAGACCCATGGCCAAGCCCGACGCCAGTCAATCAACATCGACGGGACGTGCCGCCACCAAGGCCTTCGAGCGGGCCTGGAAGCTCCTCGGCCGGCTCGAGAAGCGGCTGGCCGCCGCCCGCAAAGAGGAAGCCAAGCGGCGCCGGCAGCTGGCCGACGCGACCGGCGACGAGGTTGCCCGCCGCCAGGCACAGCTCGACGAGGCCGTGACCGACGCCGTCCATACGGCCGCGTTGCTGACCGAGCTGTCCGAGCTGATCGCGGCCAATGCCCGGGCGCAGGCCCGCCAGACGGTCAGTGACATGGCCCACGAGGCGGCCCAGGCCGTCCGGACGGAGGCGCAGGCAGAGGCGGCCGCGAAGGCGGCGCCGGCATCCAGGTCAGCGGGAACGTCGGCCAGCCGCGCACGCCGGGCCGCCGCCGGCGCCGCGAAGACCGTCAGGCCGGCAGGGGCGGCCAAGCCCGCTGCGGCCAAGCCCGCTGCGGCCAGGCCCGCTGCGACCAAGCCGGCGGCGACCAAGCCCGCTGCGGCGGCCAAGCCGGCCGCTGCGGCGAAGACGGCAGCAGCTAACGCTGCGCCCGCCAAGACGGCGACCTCGCGCACGACGCCTGCGCGGGCGGCGGGCACGCCCCGTCGCAGCAGGGCGGCTTCGACCTCGTCGGAGCCGGCAGGCGGTGCCCCGGCGGCTCGGACCCGCGCCCGGAGGTCCCTTCAACCCCGTACCACCGATCCCGACCAGTCCAGCAGCTGAAGCGGCGGAGCCACCCGCGGGCGACCCTGCCGAGGCCCTGATCCCGCCGGTCCTGGCGGCCGGCGCCGAGGTCGTCGCGGCCGTGGATGTCGGCGCCAATTCCGTTCACCTGCTGGTGGCCGTGGTCACCGGCCGCCGGCTCGAGCCGCTCGTGGACGAATCGGTCTTCCTGGGACTGGGCGATCGCGTTGACGCGGCGGGGACCCTCGGCCCGGCCAAGCGTGGCGAGCTCGTCGCCGTGCTCGTCCGCTATGCCCAGACGGCCCGCCGGCTGGGGGCGGAGCGGATCGCCTTCGTCGGCACCGAGCCGCTCCGACGGGCCGGTGATGCCGCGGCCGCGGTCCAGGAGGTGGCACAGGCCGCGGGCGTGGCGCTCTACGTCCTGGATCCCCGCGAGGAGGCCGAGCTGACCCTGATCGGCGTGACGCTCGGCCGGCCGATCACGACCGAGCTTGCCGTCGTCGACGTTGGCGGGGGCAGCAGCCAGCTCGTCCGGCTCGGGCCGGATCATCCACCGGCGTCGATCGGCCTGCGCCTGGGCGGCGCCCGGCTGACCGCGTCCTTCGTGCGCGCAGATCCGCCGACGCTCGACGAGGTCGAGCTGATGCGTGGCGAGGCACGCCGCCTGGTGGACCAGCTACCGGCGCTCGATGCGTCCGAGCTGATCGCTGTCGGTGGGACGGCCTCCAACCTGGTCAAGGTCCTGCCGGCGGCGGCCCTCGACCGACGGCTCGATCGAGCCCGACTCGAGGCGGCCATCGACATCCTGCGCAGTGAGCCGTCGGCCTCGGCCGCCGAGCGCCACGCGATCAACCCGACCCGCGCCCGGCTCCTGCCCGCGGGTTCGCTGATCCTCGAGGCGATCCTGGTCCACCTCGGGCTCGAGGAGCTGTCGGTTTCGGAGGCGGGCGTCCGGGAAGGGACCGTGCTCGCCCAGGCGCAGGCCGGAGGCGCCTGGCGCGATCGGCTGCCGGCACTCGCCCGCGGCTGGGACGACGGCACGCCGCAGCTGGAGCGCTAGGCCGCGACCGAGCCTGCGGCCGCGCCCGGCATCAGCTGGTCTTTGGCCCGGGTCGCCGGACGATGGCCGGAGGCACCTTCCTGGCCTTGGCCTTGGGCCTGGGCTTCGGCTTGGGCTTCGGCTTGGGCTTCGGCTTGGGATGGTGCTTCTTGACCTTGACCACCTTGGGCGGCGGGGGCACGAAGGCCTTGGCCAGCGCCTTCCAGTTGGCGGTCGAGCCGGCGTCATAGCCGAGTGCCCACAGGCCGACGCCGGCCAGGCCCCGGGACTTGGCCAGGGCGTACTTGGCGCTCAGCGACTGGGCGGTGTCGTAGTAGGTCTGGCGCCAGACGTGCAGGTGGGCGTCGTAGGTCGCCACCCAGGCCGTCGCTTCGACCGGGTCGTAGCCGTGGCGCGATCCGCTCGGGACCGTGATCTTGCTCACCCGGATCGCGTACGGCGGCGCCTTGCCGTAGGCCGCCTGCGCCGGCGCGGTCCCGAGCTTGGCCGAAGCCGTCGGCCAGCTCATCCCGTAGTAGGGCAGGGCGAGCAGCATCTTGTTCATCGGCAGCTTGCCGGCCTTGAACAGGTTGAGCGTCCAGGTCAGGCTCATCCCACCGTCGCGGCGAACGAGCGGATCGGTGCTACCGGTCGTCGCCGAACGCGAGCTGCGGTAGTCATAGCCCATGATCAGGACCCGGTCGGCGTGACCGGCCAGGGCGGCGGCGGCCATCGACGCGCCCGTCTGCGAGGCACCGACGGCCACCGTGACCCGGCCGATCTTGTCGTGGCGGTGCACGGCACGCCCGAGGGCATCGACGAACCGGCTGAAGTCGGGCAGGTCGCGCAGGTAGACGCTCTCGAAGTCGACGGTCACCCCATCCAGGCCGCGGGCCGCCATGAGGGCCACGATCTGGCGGATCGCCCGCCGCTGGGCGGTCTTGTTGCGCAGGAAGGCCCGATTCTGGAGGTAGCCGAAGCTGGCCAGGGTGACATCGACCCGATCGCCGGCCGCGTGGGCCGCCTTGATCACGGCGGTCGAGTTCGCGCTCAGCACGGCGCTGTAGCCCGGCCAGCTGTGATCGATCCCGCCGTTCGACTTCAGGGCGATGTCGAACAGGGAGACGGTCGACAGCAAATCGTATTGCAGCGCGCCGGCCGTCTTCTTCGTCTCGAGCCAGTAGGGCAGGAAGCCGTAGACCTCCCCGCTCAGCCGATGGGCGACCTGTTTGGCGGTCAGGGGCCGCAACGCTGGCGTCTTGGCGCTCGTCGCGTCCGCTCCGGTGACCGTCGCGAAGGGCAGCAGCACCGCGAACGCCAGGCCGACCAGGATGGGCAGGCGGATCGTCTTCATGGCTCGAGGATCGCCATCCGGACCGCACCGGACCACCCCACGATGGTCCCATCCGCAACGGGACCCCGGCGCCGGGATCGGGACGAGCGGGTGCTACGATCCGGCCATGCCTGACGTTGACGATGTGAATGCGGGTCACCCGGGCGATGAAGATCCGAACGAGCCCCACGCGTTCCTGGCGGCCGACACGTTCGTGCCCCTGGGACCGTTCAGTGGCGGCGGCGCGGCGATCCGGGGCCTGCTGACCCCGAAGACCGTGGCCACGGGCCGCGAGGATCGCTGCGCGGTGTGCGGCCGGCCGGCCGACGACCCGATCCACGAGGTCAACGCGGGCTGAGGACGAGCGGCCCGGCCGGGAAGCCTGGGCGGGCTAGAGGATTGCCACCGTCCGACCCAGGGCGCGGCGGAAGCTGAGCCCGGCCACCCCCCGCCAGGTGGTTCCCACGGTCCGCTTCAGCCGGGCAACTTCGCGCTCGCGTGAAACGAGGTAGCGGCCGATCGCCTGGGCCTCCGCCTCGGTCAGCTCGTTGCCGTGCTCGAGCAGGAAGGTCCGGGCCATGGTGGCCGCCACTTCGGCGTCGTTCATGAAGCCGAGATGGTCCTGGAGGGCGACCACCCTGGCAATCAGCGGGGCCGCGTCCTCACCCAGCGGCTCGCGCACGAACTCGAGCGTGTAGCGCAGGCGCTTGGCCGCGAT
>DATGGC010000126.1:0-10871 GCA_035308745.1 Candidatus Limnocylindrales bacterium
CCCTTGGCGTTCTCGCGATCCTGATGGTGAGCCTCGTTCTGCTTAGGTAGCCCCGCCTGCCTGAGGTCGAACCTCCTACTCCGTCGTCTCGCCGATCAAGATGATTGGCCCGCCCCCGAGGCGGGTGAGCACCTGAGACCCGCCGATCACGACTAGATGTTGCCTTGCCCTCGAACCCCCGACGTAAAGCAGTCGGTCGAGCATCTTAGCGTCGTTCGCGCTGAGCTCGACCAGGATGATTACCGGTCGCTCCAGCCCCTTGAAGCGACGGATCGTGTCGCACAGAATCACTTCGGAGGGCAGCTCCGGAACGTCCTGCGCCGCCGCGCCGAGGCTGCGACCCGGGTCATGCACGGCCGGATTGCCCATCCGCCCGATCCCGAGCACGGCGACCGTGGTCATCGAGGCCTGCCTCCCCGCTCGATCAGCGCGACTCGTCGAGCCGGCGCCGGATCGTGGTCACGATCCGCTCGACTGAGGGCACGGCCAGGTCTTCGAGGGCGGCGGCCGAGGGCAGGGGCACATGCGGCGCCGTGATCCGGACGAGCGGCGCGTCGAGGTCGTCGAAGCCCTCGTCGGCGGCGATCGACACGATCTCGGCCCCCCAGCCCAGGACCCGCGGATTCTCCTCGACGGTGAACAGCCGCCCGGTCCGGGCCAGCGATTCGAGGATCGCGCGGGCATCGAGCGGGATCAGGGTCCGCAGGTCGATCACCTCGGCGCTGATGCCGGCCTCGGCCGCCAGCCGGTCGGCCGCCTCGACGGCCCGGGGGACCATCGCGGCCAGGGCCACGATCGTGCAGTCGGTCCCCGGCCGGGCGATGGCGGCCTGGCCGAGGGGCACGACATGCTCCCCTTCGGGCACCTCGCCCTTGGTCGCGAAGAGCGCCTTGTGCTCGCAGAAGATGACCGGATCGGGATCCCGGATCGCGGCGACCAGCAGCCCGACCACATCGGCCGGGTTGGATGGCGCGACGACCTTCAGGCCGGGGATGGCCATCGCCCAGTTCTCGATGCTCTGGCTGTGCTGGGCCCCGAAGCGCAGGCCGGCCCCGTTGGCCGTCCGGAGCACGAGCGGCAGGCTGACCTGGCCGTCGGTCATGTAGCGGGTCTTGGCGATCTGGTTGGCGACCATGTCCCAGGTCACCGCGAAGAAGTCGCTGAACATCAGCTCGGCGATCGGGCGCAGGCCGGTCATTGCCGCGCCCATCGCTGCCCCGACGATCGCCTGCTCGCTGATCGGCGTGTCGCGCACCCGCTCGGGCCCGAACCGATCGAACAGGCCCTCGGTCAGCTTGAACACGCCACCGGCGGCGCCGATGTCCTCGCCGATCAGCACCACCATCGGGTCGCGGGCCATCTCCCGGGCGATGCCCTCGGCGATCGCCGCCCGGTAAGTCAGTTCCGCCATGCCGAGCCACCATCGGTCCAGAGCTGGGTCTCGAGCACGTCGGCCGACGGCTCCGGCGCGGCCCGGGCGATCGTCTCGGCGTCGAGCACCTCGGCGGCGACCGCGGCGTCGATCGCGTCGAGCGCCGCGGGGTCGATGCCGTCCGCGACGAGCTCGGCCCGATAGCGCGGGATGGGATCCTTGGCCAGCCACTCGGCGACCTCGTCGGCCGGCCGGTACTTGCCCGGATCGGCCCGGGAATGGCCGCCGTGGCGGTAGGTCAGGGCCTCGATCAGGGAGGGGCCCTCGCCCGCCCGGGCCCGCGCGATCGCCCGGTCGGCGACCGCCCGGACCGCCGAGACGTCGTTGCCGTCGACCACGATCGGCTCCAGGCCGTAGGCGCTCGCCCGGTCGGCGGCCGGGCGGGGCACGGCGGTCACCGTGCCGATCGCGGTGTACTCCATGTACTGGTTGTTCTCGCACACGAAGACCACCGGGGCCTGCCACACCGCGGCCAGGTTGAGCGCCTCGTGGAAGGCCCCGATGTTGGTTGTCCCGTCGCCGAAGAAGCAGACCGCCACCTGGCCGCTTTTGCGGTACTGGGCCGACCAGGCGGCGCCCAGGGCGATCGGCAGGTGGGCACCGACGATCGCGTACGAGCCCATCGCCCCGTGGGCGACGCTGGTCAGGTGCATCGAGCCGCCCTTGCCTCCGAGCAGGCCCGTCCCCCGTCCGAAGAGCTCGGCAAAGATGGGGGCCATGGGCACGCCGCGCACGAGCGTGTGGTTGTGGCCGCGGTAGGTGCAGAAGGTGTAGTCGTCGGGCCGCATCGCCATGCCGAAGCCCGCCGCCACCGCCTCCTGGCCGATGCCCAGGTGGGTCGTGCCCCGGACCAGGCCTTCGAAGAAAAGCTCCTGGGCGCGCGTCTCGAACTGGCGACAGGCGACCATCAGCCGATAGGTCTGGAGCTGGGCCGCGGGATCGATGGGTGCCGGGGTCGGGTTGCTGGCCATGATCGGTCCGGCTAGTAGGCGTTCGCGACGAACAGCTCGTCGGATGGAAAGCGGGTGATGACCTGGGGACCCTGGGCGGTCACCACGACCTCCTCCTCGATCCGGGCGGCCGAGAAGCCGTCGCTCGCGGGACAGTACGTTTCTAGGGCGATGACCATGCCCTCCTTGATCTCGACCGGGTGCTCGATCGAGTTGAGCCGGCTGATGATCGGCCGCTCGTGCAGGAACAGGCCGACGCTGTGCCCGAACTGGAGGCCAAAGCACTCCATCTCGTTGGCGAAGCCGAACTCCTCGGCCTTGGGCCAGGCTGCGGCGACCTTGTCGGTGGACATCCCCGGGCGCATCAGCTCGATCGAGGCGTCGATCCACTCCCGGGCCTGCTTGTAGGCGTCGCGCTGGGCGTCGGTCGCCCGGCCGACCGCGAAGGTCCGGTAGTAGCAGGTCTTGTAGCCGACGTAGGTGTGGATGATGTCGAAGAAGGCCTGGTCGCCGGGCCGGATCAGGCGATCCGAGAAGACATGGGGATGGGGGCTGCAGCGCTCGCCAGAGACCGCGTTGATGTTGTCGACGTGCTCGGAGCCCATGTCGAACAGGCGCTTGGTGACGTCGGCCACGAGCTCGCTCTCGCGGACGCCCGGCTTGAGGTGCTCGGCCAGGTACTGGTAAGCGCCGTCGACCATGGCGCAGGCCGTATTGAGCAGGATGATCTCGTCGATCGACTTGACTTCGCGGGCGTCGAGCATCACCTGCTGGCCGTCCTGGACCTTGATCCCTTCGTCGGCCAGGGCCGCCGCCATCGGCGGCTCGACGATGTCGACGCCGAGGGGCATGTCGGCGACACCCTCGGCCTTCAGGATCGCGGCGATCTCACGAGCGGCCGCCCGGAACAGGCCGGCATCGGGCGCGACGGCACCGCGCAGGCCGACCATCCCGGCGTGGATGTTCTCGGTTCGCAGCCAGGGGCAGTTCAGGCGGTGGTGCTTGGCCGCCGAGCCGAAGTCCCAGATGTGGGGCTCGCCACCACGGGTCAGCAACGCGTAGCGGGTCATCTTGTCGCGTGCCCATTCGCCGATGTGGGTGCTGGTCACATAGCGGACGTTGTTGAAGTCGAAGAGCAGGACGGCCCCGACGTCGGACGCGGCCAGCGCACTCCGGGCGCGGGCTGACCGATACGTCCGCAGGCGGTCGGCGTTCCAGCGCTCCTCCCAGTCGACTTGCATCGAACCCGGCGAGGGAATCGTCTGGGGCATCGGGCATCCTCGCGTTGGCTGGCTCGGCGGGGGTCGGCGACCGACGTAAGTATGCCGTCCGCCTCGACGATCGTTCAATCGTCGTTCAATGAGACTCTACAAAGTCCACGGCCGGCTTGCGCCGCCGAGCCCGGGCGTGCAGCGTACGATGGCGCCGATCAGATGAGTCGGAGGTAATCGTGCCGCGCACCGGCGTCCGAGGCAATGGCGGCGAGCCCGAGTATCCGGGCATGGGCGAGCACCTTCGCTCGGCCCGCCACGCGCATGGCCTCAACCTGCGCGAGCTGGCTGCCCGGCTGGGCGTCTCGCCCAGCCTGATCTCGCAGGTCGAGACGGGCAAGGCCAAGCCCTCGGTCAGCACCCTCTACGCGATCGCCAGCGAGCTCGGCGTGTCGCTGGACGAGCTCCTGTTCAACGACCCCGATCGAGTGGTCCGCGGCGGCCGGCGCTCGCGGGCGCCGCGGCTCGCCATTCCGGCGGCCAACGCGACGGCCCCCAGCCCGATCCAGCGGGCGGACGACCGGAAGTCGATCCGGCTCGCCTCGGGCGTGGTCTGGGAACGCCTGACGACCGCGTCCAACCCGGCGATCGACTTCCTGGCCGTCACCTACGAAGTCGGCGGGGCCTCGAGTCCGGAGCACGAGTTCCAGCGCCACGGCGGCCTGGAATGGGGCTACGTGGTCAGCGGCCGGCTGGGCGTCACCATCGGCTTCGACGACCACGTCCTGGGGCCGGGTGACGCGATCGCGATCGACTCGTCGATCCCCCACCGGCTCTATACCGTCGGCGACGAGCCGGTCCACGGCATCTGGTTCGTCCTCGGCCGGCGACCGGTGGAGGACCTGACCGAGACCGTCCAGCGGGCGACGGGCCGGTGAGCGCCTTCCTCGATCCGCTCGACTGGTCCTTCCCGACCGGGCCGGCCAATCCCGACGGGACGATCGCCGGCCTGGGCCGGAAGGTCCTCGCCGGACCGGCCCAGGGAGCCGTCCACACCGAGCTGGCGGCGGGCCGCCTGGAGCCCGGTGGCTGGCTCGGACGCCATGTCCATTCGTTCGAGGAGTCGCTCTACCTCCTGGCCGGCGAGCTGGTCCTCGAGCTGGACGGGCGGCCCTGGCGGCTGGTCGCCGGCGACTTCGCGCTGATCCCGATCGGGACCTGGCACCTCCTTGCCAACCTGGGCAGCGAACCGGTCCGCTGGGTCTCGATGAACTCGCCCGTGCGCCGGACGCCGGCAGATCCCCGGCGGGACACGTTCTTCCGACGTGGAGCGCCCGACCTGGCCCAGCTGGCCGGCGCCGGCGTGCCGGCGTTCGGCAGCCCCACCGTGCGCGGCGTCGGCCACTACACCGGCACGCCGCCCCAGGCGGAGGCGTTCGGGATCGTCGGGCCGGCCCGCGGCCGGGCTCCCGCCGGGTTGGACACGGCCGTCCTGGCCTACAGCGGGATCTCGGTCAAGATGCTGATCGACCGCGGCCTGGGCGCCGACCACCTGACGGTGTTCACGGTCGACTACGAAGTTGGCGGGGCGGCCCAGTCCCACGATCATCCCTTCGAGGAGGCCTACCTCATCCTGGAGGGCGAGGTCGAAGCGGTCTTCGACGGCGAGACGCGCCGGCTGGGCCCGGGCGACGTGGCCTTTGCCGCGGTCGGGGTCAGCCACGCCTTCTACAACGATGGACCGGCCCGGGTCCGCTGGCTTGAGACGCAGGCGCCCCAGCCGCCGGGCCGCCACGCGTATCGCTGGGACCAGACCTGGGCCGCGTTCGACCCGAGCCGCGCGCCCTGAGGCAGGATCGTGGTGCGACAGCGCGATTGGATAGACTTTGTTCAATCGTGCTAACGAGCCGGAGGACCGAATGGCTGACCAGGGTGCCGTCGTCGTGATCGGCGGGAATCGGAGCATCGGCCTCGAGATCGTGCGCTACTTCGCGGGGCGGGGCGAGCACGTCGTCATGTCCGGCCGCGACGCGGCCACGACCGCGGCCGCCGCCGATGGGGTTGACGGCGATGTCACCACCATCGCCTTTGACCTGACCAGGCCCAAGACCATCGCCGGGGCCCTGGCCGACGTAGGCCCCGTGAAGGCCCTGATCCTGAGTGCGATCGATCGCGACCAGAACTCGATCGCCGACTACGACATCGACCGGGCGGTCTCCCTGGCCACCCTCAAGCTGGTCGGCTACACCGAGGTTGTCCACAGCCTGCTCGGGCGATTCCTGCCCGACGCCTCGATCGTGATGTTCGGTGGCCTGGCCAAGGAGCGCCCGTATCCCGGCTCGCTGACGGTTTCGACCGTCAACGCCGGCGTGCTGGGCATCGTCCGCTCGCTCGTCGTCGAGCTCAAGCCGATCCGGGTCAACTCGCTCCACCCCGGGCTGGTCGAGGACAGCCCGTACTGGGACGCCCGCCAGCCCGCGCTCGACGTGGCCCGGGCCAAGACGCCGATCGGACGGCTGGCCCGGATGGCCGACATCGTCAACGCCTGTGCCTTCCTCGTCGACAACCCCGCGGTCAACGGGATCGACCTGTTCGTCGACGGCGGGATCTCCTGCGTCTGAACGGTCCCGGGCCCCGGCCGCCGAACCCCTGCGGGCGCTAGAGTTGCGCGATGGATGCACCGCTGGAGGTCAAGGCCGAGCTGATCGAGACGGACCGGCCACCGTCCGAGCTGGGTGAGTCGCCGGTCTGGCTCGACGACCGGGACGCGTTCGCCTGGGTCGATATCCAGAAGGGCCTGGTCGAGATCCTGAGCGTGGCCACCGGCCACGTCCGGACCATCGCCCTGGGTGAGATGGTCGGTGCGATCGCGCCGACCCGCTCGGGCAACCTCGTCGCGGCGATTGCCACCGGCTTCGTCCACGTCGATCTCGACACCGGCCGGGTCCGCCGCCTGGCGACTCTCGAGCGGGTCGATCCGACGATCCGGATGAACGACGGCAAGGCCGATCCGTGGGGCCGCTTCTGGGCCGGCACGATGGGCATCGACAAGCGCCCCGGGGCCGGCACGCTGTATTGCCTGGAGCCGGACCTCACCGTCCGGGTGGAGCTCGAGCCGGTCACCATCTCGAACGGGCTCGACTGGAGCGACGACCGGGCCACGTTCTTCTACGTCGACACGCCGACCCAGCGGATCGACCGATTCGACCTCGGCTCGAGCGGCCTCGAGCTGGGTGGCCGGCGGACCTTTGCCGCCCAGGACCTGGCCCAGGGGGCGCCGGACGGGCTGACCCTCGATGCGTCGGGTGGCCTGTGGCTGGCGCTGTGGGGCGGCTTCGGGGTCGTCGGCTATGGATCGACGGGCCAGACCGAGGCCTGGATCCCGATCCCGGCCAGCCACGTGACGAGCTGCGTCTTCGGCGGACCGGGCCTGCGCGACCTGTACATCACCAGTGCCTATTCGGAGCTGACCGACGCCGAGCGAGCGGCCCAGCCCCACGCGGGGCGCCTGTTCCGCTGCCGCCCGGGCGCGACCGGCCGGCCCGCCTTCCGGTTCGACGATTCGACGATGACAGCAGGAAGCGCCGGCTAGCCAGCCGGCGCTTCAAGGTTCGGTCAGCCGGCACGGAGCCGGCACGTGCCTACGGCTTGGCGACCGAGAAGCCGTTGACGCCCTGGCCGGTCGTGTCGCCCGGCTTGGCATCGTTCTTCCAGCCGTACAGCGGCAGGCCGTTGTACGTCACCTGGAGGGTCCCGTCATCCCGGGTCAGGGTGGCGAAGGTGCCCGTGACGCCCGTCCCGCCGGTCGCGTTCGAGCCGGCCGGCACGGCCAGCGGCGGCCAGGCCGTCGCGCAGCCACCGGTGCAGGTCGACGCGGTCGCGCTATCGCCGGCGTGGGTGTACAGGGTCAGGCCGTTGGGCCCGACAAGGACCGGCCCGAGGCCGGTCGTGGCCATGTTGACCACGACGCCGCCTGCTGCGGGAGCCGAGGCGGCGGGAGCCGACGCGGCGGGGGCCGAGGCGGGCGCGCTCGATGCCGCCGGTGGTGTCGAGGCAACCGGGGCCTGGGTGGCCACCGGGGCCGTCGTCGCGGCCGACGAACAGGCGGCGGCGAGGAACGCGACGAGGAGCAGTCCGCCCACGCCACGCGCGGTGGTTCGGGTCGACAGTTGGTTCATGCTGGTTTCTCCCTGGTGATCGAGCGGCCCGCCCCGGAGATGCCGGCTGGCGTGTCCCACGACGACCAATACGCCTGTCAGCCAGTTGTCGGTTTCGGACGGCGTGCTGCCGGTGGTCGTGGACAATGAGCGCAGCAACAGCCACGCAGGAGATGACGATGGTCGCCGATGAGCTCCAGGCCGCCGCCGGGCTCGAGCCCCAGCCCGGCCTGCTCGGCGAGTCTGCCGAGACGTTCAGCGCACTGACCGAGCCGTACCGGCGCGTCCTGCTCGTCCACTGCTACCGGATGCTGGGCTCGATCGACGATGCCGAGGATGCCGTCCAGGACGCCCTGATCCGGGCCTGGAACGGACGGGCCACGTTCCGCCAGGCGATCTCCCTGCGGGCCTGGCTGTACCGCATCGCGACCAATGCCTGCCTCGACGCGATCGACCGGCGGCGACGGGCCGGCGGTCTGGAGGAGCACCTCGGAGTCGGGCCCTTTCCGGACGACCTGCTGGACGAGACGGCAGCCGGCCCCGAGACCCGCTACGACTCCCACGAGTCGATCTCGCTGGCCTTCCTGACCGCCCTCCAGCTCCTGCCGCCCCGCCAGCGGGCGGTCCTGATCCTGCGCGACGTCCTGAGGTGGCACGCGTCGGAGGTGGCCGAGCTGCTCGAGCTGAGCGTGCCGGCCGTCAACAGCGCCCTGCACCGGGCCCGGACCACGATCTCGGCCGAGTATCGCCGGCCGGACAGCTCCGCCGAACGCCGGCCGGCGGCCGCGGCGGCACTGCGCAGCCTCCTCGAGCGCTACGTCCGGGCCTGGGAGGCGGCCGACGTGGCCGGCCTGGTCGCCCTCTTGCGCGATGACGCCGTGGTCTCGATGCCGCCCGGCCTGACCGTGATCGGCCGCGACGCGATCGCCGCGTTCCTGGCCGATTCGGTCTTCGTCGACGGCCTCAGGGTCCGGCTCCGCGCGTTGCGGACCAATGGCGGTCCCGGCTTCGGGATCTACTCCGGGGCCGCCGGGGAGGATCGCCTCCAGGGCTACGCCGTGCTGGTCCTCGACCCGGCCGGGCCGGCGATCGGGCGAATGAGCGTCTTCGCCCAGCCCGGCCTCCTCAGCTGGTTCGGCCTGCCGCCGGACATCGCGGCCTAGCGATCAGGCCGCGGCCGGGTTGCGTCGCAGGCTGACCAGGGTCCAGATCGCGAACAGGACGTCGAGCGGCGTGAACAGGATCAGGTTCCACGGCGCGAAGCCGGCCACGATGAACGCCCCGAAGAAGACGACCACCGCGAAGCGCAGCCAGACGCTCAGCTCGAAGAGCGGCCGGTACTCGTTGCGGGCGGACACGAAGTAGAAGAACGACAGGAAGATCACGGTCATCCCGGCCACCCGGATCCAGACCTCGCTGGCCTGGGGCAGGCCGAAGATCGGCAACGGCAGGTTCGGCACCAGCAGGAGCGTGGCTCCCAGGCCGAAGACGTAGATCGAGTAGACAAGGACGCTGCGGGCGGCTGGGCTCATGGCGGGCTCCGAGGTACGAGTGGCTTGACACCCATACAACGGCGCGACGGCCCGGAACTGTTCGGTCAGCCGCTGCGGGTCGCCCCTTCCAGCTCGTCCTGCCAGTGGTGCTCGGGGCTGTAGCCCAGGAGCCGGCCTGCCCGCGCGATCGACAGGAGCGTCTGGCGGCCCTCGATCGGCTCACGGATCGGGACGCCGGGGAAGACGGCGGCCAGCAGCTCGGCGCTCGGCCGGATCATGACCGTGTCCGCCGCCGCGACGATGCACACCTCGGCCCCCTGGACGTCGGCCGTCAACGCGCGCCGGATGGCCTGGGCCACGTCGCGCACGTCGACGTAGCCCCACAGGTTCCAGCGCCGAATGGCCGGGTCGTCCTGCCAGCTCGGGAATCCGGCGTAGTCGGGCGGCTCCATGATGTTCGAGATGCGCAGGCCGATGAACGGAATTCCGGTCCGCCGGTTGAACTGGACAGCCATCGCCTCGCCGAGGACCTTCGACAGCGAATAGGACGTCTCGGGCCGGACCTCGATCGTCTCGTCGATCGGGGCGAACAGCGGCGGCGTGTCGAAGGGCAGGCCCAGGACCGTCTCGCTCGAGGCCCACACCACCCGGCCGACGTGGTTGAACTCGGCCGCCGTGAAGACGTTGTAGGTCGACAGGACGTTGATCCGGAAGGTCTCGGCCGGCGAGCGCAGGCCCGGCGCCGGGATCGCCGCCAGGTGGACGATCGCATCGGCCCCCGCGGTCAGCTCCAGGGCCTGGCCGGGGTCGGTCAGGTCGGCCACGACGCACAGCCCGAAGTCGCTGCCGTCGTGGCGGACGTCCACGTTCAGGACGTCATGACCCTCCGCCCGCAGGTGGGCGACGGCCCATCGGCCGGCCTTGCCACTGCCCCCGGTGACGACGATGCGCATGGTCCCAAGGGTAATCCGCGCGGGACATGGGAAGGCCCCCGGACGAGCCCCGCGATGGGGCGCGCCGGGGGCCTGCGATGGGCGGCTAGTGCTTGACGGTGTAGCTGTACGGGATGGCGGCCAGCTCGTCGGCATTGGGCAGCGCGATCGACAGCTGGCTCAGGTTGAAGTTGCCGACGTAGAGCGTCCCCGAGACATGGGTTCCGGGGATGGCGGTGGGGGCGATGGTCACGGTGATCGTGGCCGTGTCGCCGGGCAGGACGTAGAGCGGGGCGAAGTCCGAGGTCAGGCCGTTGTAGGCCGACCAGAAGTCGCCGGTGGACGAGTCGATCGTCGAGTCGAAGGCCTTGGTGATGACCGTCAGGTCAGCGCTCGCGTTGACGGTCGGCTGGCCCGTCGAACCGTACGGCCCGACTTCGCTCGGGTTGAGCAGCCACAGGCCGGGGCTCACCTCGCCACGCTCGTGGAGGGTGAGGCTGGCCGAGGTGGGCCCGACGTGGCCCGTCACGTGGTGCGACGAGATCGAGGGGCTGACATCGGGATCGCCCGGGAAGTACTCCAGGTCGAAGTCCACCGGCACGCTGCTCGACAGGCTGGCATTGAGCAGGGTGGTGTGGGTTGGCACGAGGTAGTACGGGAAGGTAAGGCCGGCCGGGAGGGGCAGGCTCATGTGGG
>DATGGC010000127.1:0-3145 GCA_035308745.1 Candidatus Limnocylindrales bacterium
CGCCAGGGCCAGCGCCATACCGTCCAGAAGAAGGTCTACCCGGGCTACGTCCTGGTCGAGATGATCCTCGACCCCGACTCGTGGTTCGTCGTCCGCAATACGCCGGGCGTGACCAGCTTCGTCGGCGGCGGCAACATCCCCGGCCAGCGCAACGAGCCGATCCCGCTGGCCGAGCACGAAGTCAAGCAGATCCTCCGGACGATGGGCGTCGAGACGCCGAAGTACCGGGTGGCATTCACCAAGGGCCAGAGCGTCCGGGTCACCGACGGTCCGTTCGCCGAGTTCATCGGCACGGTCGACGAGGTCAACCCCGAGCGGAACAAGGTGAAGGTCCTCGTCAGCATCTTCGGCCGGGAGACCCCCGTCGAGCTCGACTTCCTGCAGGTCGAGAAGCTCTGACCATCCCCGCCGCTGGGCGGCCCTGACCGAGAGGCGCAATCGTGGCCAAGAAAGTCCGAATCATCCTGACCCTGCAGCTGCCGGCCGGCAAAGCCACCCCGGCGCCGCCGGTCGGCACCGCCCTGGGGCCCCACGGCATCAACATCGTCGAGTTCACCAAGTCCTACAACGAAAAGACCGCCGACAAGGCCGGCCAGATCATCCCGGCCCAGATCACCGTCTTCGAGGACCGCTCGTTCTCGTTCATCCTCAAGACACCGCCGGCCGCCGACCTCCTGCGCAAGGCCGCCGGACTGGACAAGGGCGGAGCCACCCCCAAGCGAGAGACCGTCGGCAAGGTGACCCGCGACCAGCTCCGGGAGATCGCCGCGATCAAGATGTCGGACCTCAACGCCAACGACGTCGACGCGGCCGCCCGCCAGATCGAGGGCACCGCCCGGAGCATGGGCATCGAGGTCGTCGGCTAACCGCCGCCCGAACCACCAGCGCCTGCCGGCGGCGAACCTGCCGGCCGTCCACCCCGCGCCAGGGGAAGGCGGGAACGCCCGCCGCCGCGAAAGGAACCGCAGACATGACTCACGGCAAGAAGTACAACGAGGTCGCCAAGCTGGTCGACCACGATCAGGTCTACGCCCCGGCTGAGGCCGTCGACCTGGTCAAGCAGACGAGCACGGTCAATTTCGACCCGACCGTCGAGGCCCACATCAAGCTGGGCGTCGATCCCCGCCACGCCGACCAGATGGTCCGGGGCACGGTCGTCCTGCCCCACGGCACGGGCAAGAACGTCCGGGTTGCCGTGTTCGCCCAGGGCGAGAAGGCCCAGGAGGCACTCCGCGGTGGGGCCGATGAGGTCGGCGCTGAGGACCTGGTCAAGAAGATCGAGGCCGGCTGGCTCGAGTTCGACGTCGCCCTGGCCACCCCGGACACCATGGGCATGGTCGGCCGGCTGGGCAAGATCCTCGGCCGCCGGGGCCTGATGCCCAACCCCAAGTCGGGCACGATCACCTTCGACATCGAGCGCGCCCTGCGCGAGGTCAAGGCCGGCCGGGTCGAGTTCAAGGTCGACAAGGGCGGGATCATCCACGTCCCGTTCGGCAAGGCCGGCTTCAGCAGCGAGCAGCTCGGGGCGAACCTGGCCACCCTGATCGACGCGATCAACCGGGCCAAGCCGGCCGGCGCCAAGGGCCACTACCTCCAGGGCCTGACGATTGCCAGTACGATGGGCCCCGGAATCCGGGTCGACGTGCCGGCTCTCCTGGCCGCGGCCGCCGCGGCCTGACCGCCGGCCCACCCACCACACGCGGTGGCGGTCCCGATCGCGAGATCGGGGCGCGTCGCCTGACAACTGAACAACGACGGACGCCCAAGACAGCCTGCGCCCGCAGGCCGTGGCCCCACAAGGGGCGACGGTCGGGGCTTGAACCGCCGAACGGATTGGTGCCGGAACGACCGGCCCGGGGACGCCGGCGAGCATGCCGAGGCAGGACGAGCCTCCCTTCGCGGGGAGTGCGTCGGCCCCTGCGCACACGATTGGACCGTCGCAGGGGCAGACCCGCCCACGGGCTGGGTCCGCACCACCCGCCGCGCGCCGGCTGCGCGCCAGCACATCGGAGGTATCCATGCCGACCGAGGCCAAACGGGAGACCGTGGCCGAGCTGCGTGAGGAGCTCTCGCGCAACCCGACGCTCATCATCTCCGAGTACCGCGGCCTCAGCGTGACCGAGCTCGCCGAGATCCGGCGCGCCCTGCGCAAGAGCAACGTCAGCTACCGGGTCGTCAAGAACCGGTTGATGCGGATCGCCGCCAACGACGCCGGCCTCGACGCCCTGTCGCCCCTGCTCACGGGACCCAGTGCGATCGCTTTCGGCTCGGGCGACGAGAGCGCGGTGGCCAAGGCGGTCATCGACGCGACCAAGCCGTACAAGGTGGTCAAGCTCAAGGGCGCCGTCCTGGGCAACCGGGCGATCGATGCCAACGGGCTGACCCGCCTCGCCGCCCTGCCCTCGCGCGACGTCCTCCTGGCCCAGCTGGCCGGGGCATTCGCCGCACCGATGGCCAACATGGCCGGCCTGCTGGCCGCGCCCCTTCGGGATATTGCCGGCGGCCTGGCCGCCCTGATCGACCAGCGCGGCGGGGCCGCCTAACCCGTTCACTCAAGGAGACTCAGCACATGGCCACGATTACCGCAGACCAGATCCTGGACGCGATCGGGAGCATGACCGTTCTCGAGCTGTCCGACCTCAAGAAGGCCTTCGAGGACAAGTTCGGCGTCACCGCCGCGGCCCCGGCCGCCGCGGCCGCCGCCAGCGCCCCGGCGGCCGCGGCCGAAGCCGTCGTCGAGGAGCAGACCGAGTTCAGCGCCGTGCTGACCGAAGTCGGCCCCAACAAGATCCCGGTCATCAAGGTCGTCCGCGAGCTGACCGCCCTGGGCCTCAAGGAGGCCAAGGACCTGGTCGACGCATCGCCCAAGGCCGTCAAGGAAGGCGTCACCCGCGAGGAGGCCGACAAGATCAAGGCCGCCCTCGAAGAGGTCGGGGCCAAGGTCGAGATCAAGTAGCCCGAAGCCAGGCGACGACCCGGTCGGTCCGCTCGGACCGCGCCTGAACGGCTCGGCGGGCAGCAGCCCACCGACCGGGTCATCCGCCCGGAACGATCGGGTGGTGGCGAACGTCGCCGCCACCCTGTTTGACATGGCGCCGAATCGCGGTATCCTACTCTTTCTGTGATCCTCGCTTTCCCCCTTTTC
>DATGGC010000128.1:0-2663 GCA_035308745.1 Candidatus Limnocylindrales bacterium
TCACGCCGCCGATTCTCCACCCGGGGCGGCAACGACATCCGGGGTTCGAACATCACCCAGGAACTGCTCGCGGTACAGCCGGGCATACAGGCCGCCCTGGGCGACGAGCTCGACGTGGGTGCCCCGTTCGACGATCCGCCCGCGCTGGTAGACGAGGATTCGATCGGCGCGCAGGATCGTCGAGAGGCGATGGGCGATGGCGATCGTCGTCCGGCCTTCCATCAGCCGCTCGAGGGCCGACTGGATCAGCCGCTCGCTGACGGTGTCCAGGGCCGACGTCGCCTCGTCGAGGATCAGGATCCGGGGGTCCTTGAGCAGCACCCGGGCGATCGCGATGCGCTGCTTCTCGCCGCCCGACAGCTTGTAGCCGCGCTCGCCGACCATCGTGTCGTAACCGTCGGGCAGCTCCGTGATCCGGTCGTGGATCGCCGCGGCGCTGGCCGCCTCGATCAGCTCGGCATCGGTTGCCTCGGGACGGGCGTAGCGCAGGTTGTCGCGGATGGAGGCATGGAAGAGGTACGTCTCCTGGGTCACGAAGCCGATCGTCTCGCCCAGCGACGCCAGGGTGATCCGGCGGATGTCGCGTCCGTCGATCTCCACCGAGCCGGCATCGACGTCGTACAGGCGGGGGATCAGGTAGGTCGTGGTCGTCTTGCCGGCGCCCGACGGCCCGACGAGGGCCACCAGCTCGCCCGGCCGGGCCTCGAAGTCGATTCCCTCGAGGGCGAAGCCACCCGGCGGCGCGGGATCCGCGACAGGATCGGCGGCAACCGCAACCGCCCCCAGCGGCTCCGCAGGCTCGGCTTCCTCGGCATCGGCGTCCGCGGGCTCGGTCTCCGACTCCGGGCCGGCAACGCTTCCTGGCGCGGCCGGATAGCGGAACCAGACATCGCGGAAGCGGACGTCGCCGGCGACCGTCCGCGGATCGAGGGCCACGGCATCGGGCGAATCAACGATCTCGGGATCGAGGTCGAGGTACTCGAAGATCCGGTCGAAGAGGGCCAGCGAGCCCTGGATCTCGACCTGCACGTTGAGCAGTGCACCGAGCGGGAAGAAGAGCCGGCTCTGGAGCGTCGTGAAGGCCACGATCTGGCCGATCGACGGCGCGCTCGGGTCGTGGTTGATGGTCAGGATCCCAGCCAGCTCGTAGACGAACGCCGGGGTGATGCTGAAGATCGTGCCGATGATCATGAAGAACCAGCGGCCGACCATCGCCTGGCGGATCTGGAGCACGGCCAGCTTGCGGTTGAGGCCGTTGTAGCGGGCGATCGCCGCCGCCTGCTGGCCGAACGTCTTGGACAGCAGCATGCCGCTGACGCTGAGGGTCTCCTCGGTCGCCGCCGACAGGTCGGCCATCGACTTCTGGGTCTCGGAGCTCACCGCCCGGCGGACCTTGCCGACCCGGAAGGTCAGGTACAGGAAGAAGGGCAGGATCCCCACCGACAGGAGGGTCAGCCGCCAGTCGATCAGGACCATCGCGACCAGGGTGCTGACGGCCGTCGCGACATTGCTGGTCAGGTTCGCGGCGGTGTCGGTGACCACCGACTGGATCCCGCCGACATCGTTGGCCAGCCGGCTCTGGATCTCGCCCGTACGGGTCTCCGTGAAGAAGCGCAGGGGCAGCCGCTGGAGGTGGGCATACAGGGCGTTACGCAGGTCCTGCATCACGTTCTGGCCGACCTTGTTGTTGAGGTAGGCCTGGCCGACCCCGATCAGGCCCGAGCCGATCGGGATGACGATCATCAGCCCGACGTACAGGTTCAGCTTGAAGAAGTCCCGATTGGGGATCGCGTCGTCGATGAGCCGCTCGAGCAGGAGCGGGTTGACGATGCCCAGCAGGCTGGTCAGCAGGATCGCCCCGCTGACGACGGCCACCTGGGCCTTGTACGGCGCGAAGAAGACGGCGATCCGGCGGACCGTCCGGTTGCGTCGCTCGGGCGGCAGCCGGCGGGCCGGCTCCTCACCCCGGCGGAAGGCGCCCCGCGCCCCGAGTGCCATCAGCCGCGAACCTGTCCCAGGGTCACCCCTGGGCGGCCAGCGCCGAGGCGGCCGGACGGTGGGCGTTCACCTCGAGCCAACGCTCGGCGTCGATCGCGGCCTTGCAGCCCTCACCTGCGGCGGTGATCGCCTGGCGGTAGCGGTGATCGTGGACGTCGCCGGCGATGAACACGCCCTCGATCCGCGAGCTGGTCTCGTCGCGCACGGTCAGGTAGCCCATCCCGTCGACATCGAGGACATCCCGGAAGAGGTCCGTGTTGGGCTTGTAGCCGATCGCGATGAACAGGCCGTCGAGGGCCAGCTCCTCCTGGTCGCCGGTGTCCGTCCGGCGCAGCCGGAGCCCCTCGACATGGCGCTCGCCCAGGACCTCGTCGACCGAGGTGTTGAGGTGCAGCTCGATCTTGGGGTGGGCCAGGGCCCGGTCGACCATGATCTTGCTGCCCCGGAGCATGTCCCGCCGGTGGAGCAGGTGGACCCGGGTCGCGAACCTGGTCAGGAACAGGGCCTCTTCGAGCGCCGTGTCGCCCCCGCCCACGACCGCGATCTCCTTGTCCCGGAAGAAGAAGCCATCGCAGGTCGCGCAGGCGCTGACACCCTGGCCGCGCAGCCGCGTCTCGCTCTCCAGGCCCAGCCAGAGCGCCGAGGCGCCAGTCGCCACGATGACG
>DATGGC010000129.1:0-3501 GCA_035308745.1 Candidatus Limnocylindrales bacterium
CGGCGTGGATGAAGGCTTCCCGGCTGCGGACCCGGGCGGCCTCATCCTCGAGGAGCTGGCTGATCTCGGCCAGCGAGAAGCCGGCGTCATCACGGAGGCCCTTGATAAACCGCAGGCGCTCCACGTCCGAGGCGTCGTACAGCCGGTACGAGCCGTCGCTGCGGGCCGCCGGGCTGAGCAGGCCGAGCTCTTCGTAGTAGCGGATCGAACGGGTGGTCAGGCCCAGCTCGGAGGCGACCTCCTGGATCCGGAGGAATCCCGACTCAGCGGCCGGGGCAGGGGTGATGGTCATGGCCCCAGTCTACACGACATTGACGTGTACGTAAACGTCAACGGTCCCAGGGCGGATCGACGATCGGGCCACACGTGCGTGAGTGCTACCCTCGTGGCATGAAAGACGCCCGCTTGTTCGAGTACATCAATGAGCTCTCCGCCGAGGAAGAGCGCCTGTTCGCCCAGGCCGGGGAGGGTGGTGGGCTGAGCCAGGCCGAGATCGAGCGCCTCGATGAGATCAAGGTCGAGCTCGACCAGGGCTACGACCTCCTGCACCAGCGCCAGGCGCGCCGGGCCGCCGGCCTGGATCCATCCGCTGCCGAGGTCCGGCCGGCGGAGATCGTCGAGCGCTACCAGCAGTAGCGTCCGGCCGCCGGATCAGCCGAAGCGGTAGCGCAGGAACAGGTGGTCGCCCGCCCGTCGGACCGAGACCAGCTCTGACCAGGGGGCGTCCGCGACACTGAAGGCCAGGCCCTCGACGAAGCCGAAGCGCCGGGCATCCTGCTCGCGACCGGCAACCTGCGGCGCGATCGTCAGGAAGAGCTCGTCGAGCAGGCCCGCCCGGAGGAGGTCACCGGTCAGGTGAGGTCCGCCCTCGGACAGGATCAGCCCCGCGCCGATCGAGCGGGCGATCTCCAGCAGCTCGGCGGCGGCGACGCTCGCGCCACTGCCGGCCACCTCGATCCGCGTATTCGCGCCGGGGCCCGCGCCGGCCAGGCGCTCGGCACCGGCCGTCGTGGTCGCGAAGATGACCGGCACGTCCACCGCGGACAGCCCCGGATGGGCCGGGTCGAGCCGGCCGCTGGCGGTGGCCACGATCGTCGTGGGCTGGGCCGAGCCGAGCCCGATCTGCTCGCGCCAGTGGGCATAGGCGGCGGTCGACGAAGGGTGGACATGGCGTCCGGTCCACTCGTGGGTCGGGGCTGCCCGGACGGTGCCGGCACCGACGAGGACGGCGTCGGCCATCGTCCGCAGCAGGCCCATCACGAAGCGATCCGGGTCGAAGAAGCCGCTGACCTCGCCGCCGCCCGAGCTGCCGTCGCTGTCGAAGGCGACCACGCCGTCGAGGGTCGACACGAAGTTGGCGATGACCGTCGGCCGGTCCGTCCGGAGCGGGATCACGAGGTCGCCGTCGTAGGCCGTCGACAGCTCGGCCGGAAGCCGGCCGCCGCGGGTTGGACCGTCGCTCGCCGATGCCCGCTCCCAGAGTCGATCGAGGCGGACGTCGCGGCCGGCGGAGGTCCGCGCCGGTGGCGTCAGGAACCTCCCCCGCGCAGACCGCTCACGTCGTAGAACTCGCCGCGCAGCTGGGCGCTCTCGACGTACACGCCGCGGTACGACGTCGTCCGGGTCTTGGGGTGATCCTCACGAACGCCGCGCATCTGGGTGCACAGGTGATGGGCTTCGACGTAGACCGCAACGCCGTGGGGTTCCATCATCCGGTCCAGCTCGTCGCAGATCTGGTACGTCATCCGCTCCTGGACCCCGAAACGGCGGGTGACGACGCGAACCAGCCGGGTGAGCTTGCTGATCCCGATGATGCCCTCGTGGGCCACGTAGCCGACGTAGACGTTGCCAAAAAACGGCAGGGCATGGTGCTCGCACAGGGCGAAGAACGGGATCGGGCCTTCGACGACCTGGGCGATCTCGCAGTTGGCCCCGCCCCGGCATTCGGTCGGGAACGCGGTCAGCAGCTTGGGATCGCCTTCATAGCCCGACGTCGTGTCGAACAGTGCCCGCAGGAAGCGGCGCGGGGTGTCGATGGTGCTGGCCGTCTGGAGGTCCAGGCCCAGCGCCGTCAGGATCTCTGACAGGTAGCCCTCGTAGCGAACGCGGTCCGCCTCGGACAGATTGCGCGGCTGATCGGGGGTCAGCCTCGATTCCGGCTCCCCGTCATGGTCGTCGTGGTCGTGGAGGAGCTCGTGGTCATGGGTCATCGTCTCGCTCGGTCTGCGTGCTGCCGCGGCTGGGCTGCCGGTCCTGTGCGTATCGTGCTACGGCTGCAAGAACCGTGCGGTTCCGAGCGCCCGTCGCCGGCTGGCGGGAGGCCAGAACGGGCCAGCCCGTTACTATTCGGCCATGAAACGAATGGCCGGTCGGATTGCCTTGGCGATCGGCGTCGTGCTGTTGATCGCGCTGATCGCGATCGCCGTCGTCGGGCTGCCCTACAGCCTCTCCTGATCAGTGCCCCTTTGCGCCGCCCTTGCCCTGCCGGCCGCTCAGCGGAACGCGGCTGAACAGCAACACTCCGGGCATGTCCGGGCGACTGCTGACATAGACGGCGGCACCCGACGCCTTGACCACCTTGTTGGCGGCAGCCCGCGCCGTGGCAGCCTTGCCTTCGAAATGCCAGGGCAGCACCTGCGAGGCGGCGCCGACGCTGACTTCATTGACGAGTCTGGCCAGATCTTCATCGCGTGGATTGGCGCGATGACCGCGCGGCGTTGACTTCTTCTTGAGGTCATCGAGGTTGAGCGGCTTGCCAACCTTGATCGTGCTGAACTTCGTCAAATGAATCTCTCCACGTTGCAGGCCTCGTTGACATCAGCGTACGAAATCATGACCAGAGAGTCCAGCGCCGGATGATGGCCTTCGATCGACTGTCCGACGAACCCGCGTCGGCGATCGATTGACATCCTCGGCCAGCGTCAGCCGGCCGCACGCAGACCGGCGAGCTCGGCCAGTTGGGGTACCGCGTCAGGCTACAGCGGCGACCCGGCCGATGAACTCGCCAGGGCGGCCGAGCAGATAGCCCTGGCCCAGAGGCACGCCGATCTTGATCAGTGTCGCCAGCTCAGCCTCGGTTTCGATCCCCTCGGCGAGCAACCGGCAATTCGTTCGTTCCGAGAAGAAGAGCATCCCCGCGATCAGCGCCTGGCGGACCGGGTCGGCGTCGATTCCCCGGACCAGCGAGATGTCGAGCTTGACCAGGCTCGGCTCGAGCTCGACGACGTGGGTCATGCTGGCGTAGCCCGCCCCGGCGTCGTCGACGGCGATCCGGAAGGGGACCCGCAGCTCCTTCAGCGCCGCGCGCAACCGGCCGTAGTCGGCGACCGCGACGTGCTCGGTCAGCTCGAGGATCAGGGGATGGTGGCTGAGCCGGAGGATCCGGCTGAGCCGCCCGCCCGCCTCGACCGCCAGCGGCGAGACGTTGAGGCTCAGGCCCAGGTCGTAGGGGATCCGCTCCGCGGCGCGAACGGCCGCCTCCAGCGTGACGAGCTCGAGCTC
>DATGGC010000130.1:0-12722 GCA_035308745.1 Candidatus Limnocylindrales bacterium
GGACGGGTCGCGGGCATGATCCCTCCCGATCTCGATCCCGCGCGCCCGAGACCTAGACGGCCGACGACCCCTCGGATGCGACGGGTTCAGCGGCGGCGTGGGCGATGTACTCGTCGAGTCGCGCCCGGGCCCGGCGCTGGACGGTGTTCCGCAGGAACGACGTGCCGCCCAGCAGCCGGCCGCGAGGGCCGAGTGCCTGGCCGGCCCAGCGATGGAAGTCGAAGCTGTCGACGTGGTCGACGATCAGACCATCCGCGAAGCGGAACGCCGCGTGGACATCGTTGACCACCGGCCGGCCGGTCTGGCTGAAGGTGTAGTGGGCGATCCAGTGGGCACTGCCGGTGCTGGCGTCCGAGGCGTGCTCGAGCAGCTCGAGCCGGAAGTCGCGGGCGCCCGACGCGAGCATTCGCCACATCGCCCCGACCGCAGGTCCGTTCAGGTCGCCGAAGGCCGGGTCGCGGAAATGGACGTTGGGCGCGTAGCAGGCGGCCATCGCCGCACCATCGCCCCGGGCAAAGGCGGCATAGAAGCGCTCGATCAGCTCATCGTTGGGACCAGCCATCCGGGGCATCGTAGCCGACCCTCCGCTCGGTGCCGGCGGCGCGGGGGCGCGGCGGTGCGGGGGCGCGGCGGTGCGGGGGCGCGGCCGCGCGGCCGCGCGGCGGTGCCTTGGACCGCGGGCGACTTCTTGTCAGATTCCACCCACAGCCGCCGTATGGTCGTGACTCCGCAGACTCGGGGCTCGAAGGGACGCCGCCGGACCGATTCGTTCGTCGCTCGTGCACGAATCTGGACGGGATCCGATGCGGCCAGCGCGAGCCACCTGCTCGACCCGACCATAGCTTGGCTGGTGGTGGAATCTGTCAAAGACCGGGCCCACGTCCCAGGTTGAGCCCCGTCCCAGGTTGAGCCCACGTCCCAGGTTGAGCCCACGTCCCCAGGGTGAGCCCACTCCCAGGTTGAGCCGGGGCCCCGCGGCGCCCCGAGGCGCGCCGGCCGCAGGCCGCAGGCCGCGACACGTGCCGCGATAGACCACCACCGGACCCGCGCCGCATGGTTCCAAGACCTAGACAATCCGCCTCTGGAATCAATACTGCGCGGTATTCTGCGTCCCGAGCACACCGTCCCCCAGCCAGTCAACGAGGCCACCGATGAAGACCCGACTCGGCACTCTGCTTGCCGTCCTTGCCCTCGTCCTTGCGGCCTGCTCGAGTGCCGCGACGACCGCCCCGACCGTCGCGCCGACTGCGGCTCCGACCAGCGCGCCGTCGGCCGCATCTGCGCTCAGCGGCTCGCTGACGATCTACGGCGCATCGTCGCTCAAGGCCGCCCTGACCAAGGCCCAGTCGGCCTTCACGGCCGCCAACCCCGGGGTCACGATCACGATCTCGACGGACTCGTCCTCGACCCTGGAGACCCAGATCGAGCAGGGCGCCCCGGCCGATGTCTTCCTGTCGGCCGATACCACCAACCCGGCCAAGCTGGTGACCAAGGGCCTGAACCTCGGCGATCCGGTCAACTTCGCGGGCAACCTGCTCACCGTGATCGTCCCCACCGCCAATCCTGCCGGGATCACGACCCCCGCGGACCTGGCCAAGTCGGGAGTCAAGATCATCGGCGCCGGGGCCACGGTGCCGATCACCAAGTACGCCACGATGCTCGTCGCCAACCTGGCCAAGGAGGCCGGCTACCCAGCCAACTTCGTCGCCGCCTACAACGCCAACGTCGTGTCCCAGGAGGACAACGTCGCCGCGGTCGTCTCGAAGATCGCCCTGGGCGAGGGAGATGCGGCCATCTGCTACGTGACCGACGCCAAGACGTCGACCCAGGTCACGGCGATCGCCGTGCCGGCCGACGCCAACGTGCCGGCGACCTATGCCGGTGTCGTGGTCAAGGCGTCCAAGAACGCAGCCGCGGCGCAGGCCTTCCTGACCTGGTTCGCGGGGCCGGCCGGCCAGGCGATCCTGGCCTCGTTCGGGTTCCTGCCTCCGCCCTCCTGATCCGGGCACGATCGACGGCTCGGGCGCATCCTGAGACCCGGATGACTCGCTGCATGTGCTGCGATGAGCAGCTCGACGCCCGGGGCTCGTGCGTGTTCTGCGACGCGACCCTGAGCAGCCCACCGCACGTCTGCCTGCGTTCGCTAACCGTGATCAGCGACGAGCACGGCTGCGCGCCGGCGTTCGAAGCCCTTGCCCACGACCACGAGACTGAGTGGCGGGTCATCCAGCCAGGATCCTGAAGCGAAGGAGATGTTGGATGAGAATCAGTGCCCGCAACCAGTTCCCGGCGACCGTCAAGTCGGTGACCGCCGGGGCCGTGATGACCGAGGTCGTCGTGGAGATCGATGGCGGTCACGAGATCGTCTCGGCGATCACCGCCGAGTCCGCCCGCCAGCTCGGGCTCGAGCCCGGCAAGCGGGTGATCGCCCTGATCAAGTCGACCGAGGTCCTGCTCGCCGTCGACGACTGAGCTCGAGCGCCGGGATGAGCGCCGGCAACGCACAGGGAACCGAGCAATGACCGCACCAAAACGTGAAGACCTCCGATCGGTCCTGACCCCGATCCAATATCTCGTCACCCAGGAGGCGGGCACCGAACGCCCGTTCAGCGGGGCCTTTTGGGACAACCACGCCGACGGGATCTACCGCTGCGTGGTCTGCCATGAGCCGCTCTTCAGCTCCGCCACCAAGTTCGAATCGGGCACGGGCTGGCCGAGCTTCTACGATCTGATCGACGCCGGCCACGTGACGACCCACGAGGATCGCGCCTTCGGGATGCGCCGGACCGAGGTCAACTGCGCCAACTGCGGCGCGCACCTCGGCCACCTCTTCGACGACGGTCCCCGTCCGACGGGCCTGCGCTACTGCATCAACTCCGCGGCATTGGACTTCGAATCGCGCGACGTCGCCGGAGATCAGCCCGCCGATACCTAGACATCGTGTCACGCGATCGCGGATACTCCCGCGGTGGCCAGCGATCGCGTCCGTCCCTCGACCCGGGTCCGAATCGGCCAGGCGGCGGAGATGCTGGGTGTCTCGGTCGACACCCTCCGCCGCTGGGAGCTTGACGGCCGGCTCCAGACGATCCGCTCGTCCGGTGGCCAGCGCCTGATCGCGATCGACGAGGTGGCCCGGCTGCTCGGCCTGCGCCGGGGGCCGGAGCCGGAACGCGCCATCACCGCCCAGTCGGCGCGCAGCCGCTTCCCGTCGATCGTGACCAACGTCGCCCGGGACAACGTGGTCGCGGTAGTCGAGCTGATGGCCGGGCCGCACCGGCTGGTCAGCCTGATGACCGCCGAGGCCGCCGACGAGCTGGGGATCGAAGTCGGCCTGCGGGTCGTCGCGGTGGTCAAGGCGACCGACGTGATCGTCGAGATCCCGGCGGTCAAGGTCAGCAGCCCGTGACCGGCGCGGCGGCCCGGCCGGCGACCCGCCGCGAACGGGCGGAGCCCGGTGGCCGGCCGCTGTACGTCCTGGCGCTCGCCGCCGGCCTGTGCCTCGGCCTGCCGGTCGCGGTGATCGTCGTCCGTTCGCTGCTCGACGGCTCCCTGGTCACTGCCCTGACCGACCGGGTCGTGCTCGACGCCCTGAGCCTGAGCCTGGGCACGACGGCGATCAGCCTCCTGATCACGGTCGCGATCGGCCTGCCACTGGCCTATTTCCTCGCTCGCCGGGAGTTCCGGGGACGAGCCCTGCTCGAAGGGGTGATCGACCTGCCGATCGTCCTGCCGCCGTCGGTCGCGGGCCTGGCCCTGCTGCTCACCCTCGGCCGCGAGGGGTTCCTGGGCAAGCCGCTCGACGGGCTTGGCATCGAGCTGCCGTTCACGACGGTCGCCGTGATCCTGGCCCAGGCTTTCGTCTCGGCCCCGTTCTTCATCCGCTCAGCCCGGCTCGGCTTTGCCTCGATCGATCGCCACCTCGAGGACGCGGCCCGGGTCGACGGCGCGACCGAGGTCCAGCTCTTCCGCTCGATCACGTTGCCCCTGGCCGGCTCGGCCCTGGCCGCGGGCCTGGTCATGAGCTGGGCGCGCTCGCTGGGCGAGTTTGGGGCGACGATCATGTTCGCAGGCAACGTCGAGGGCCGGACCCAGACCCTGCCCCTGGTGGTCTACAGCGAGTTCACGGGGGGCAACCTCGACGGCTCAATCGCGGCGGCGGCGATCCTCGTCCTGGCCGCCTTCGGCGTGCTGGTCGCGGTCCGCGCGCTGCACTGGGGCCACGTCCTCGACCTGCGCAGCCTCAGCTGAGGTCCGGATCCGCCACAGGACCAGGGCGGCCACCACGGCGCCCCCGATGGTCACCAGGTTGCGCCGGGTGCCCAGCCGGCCGAAGGGCAGCTTCATGAATGGAAGCGTACGACGGTGACGATCCCGGCGATCAGGCAATACAGCGCGAACGGGGTCAGCGTCCGGGTCGTGAAGTAGCGGCTCAGGAAACGGACCGAGACGTAGGCGGCCAGCGCGGCAGCGATGCTCCCGGCCAGGACCTGGCCCTGGACGCCGGCGCCGTTGGGACCGAGCAGGTCGGGCAGCTTGTAGACGCCCGCCGCGAGGATGATCGGGGTCGCCAGCAGGAACGAGAACCGGGCGGCGTCCTCGTGATCGAGGCCGCGCAGCAGGCCGGCGACCATGGTGATCCCCGACCGGCTGATCCCCGCCAGCAGGGCGAAGACCTGGGCGACGCCGATCGCGCCCGCCTCCCGGAACTCGAGCGTGTCGAGCTCTCGGACGCCGTCCCGGGCGGTGTCCCGGACGGGTGGCCCGAGGCGCAGGGGCCGGGCGGACGGCCGGCTCGACCGGCGCCGGAGGCGCTCGCCGGCCAGCAGGATCAGGCCGTTGATGAACAGCAGCACCCCAGCCAGGAAGGGCTTGGCGAAGACCACCCGGAGCTGGTGCTCGAAGATCACGCCCAGCAGGCCGGCCGGGATCGTGGCCACCACCAGCAGCCAGCCCAACCGGGCGGTCGGCGTATCGATCGTGCGCCGGGCGATCGAGTCGAGCAGGGCCCCGATGATTCGCCGCCAATCCGCCCGGAAGTACCAGGCCAGGGCCAGGGCCGTGGCCACGTGCAGGCCGACCAGGAAGGCCAGGAAGTACGACTCGCTCGCATCCTGGGCGGCCACGATGTCGGTCCAGCCGAAGAACGCCGGCAGGATCACCGAGTGGCCCAGGCTCGAGACCGGGAAAAGCTCGGTGACGCCCTGGATCAGGCCCAGGACGATGGCCTGGAAGAAGCTCATCGGCGGGTCGCCAGGCCGATGCTCAACGCCCCGACCAGGCCGATCGCCGCGAAGAACAGGATGCCGACCAGGGCGCCGTCCACGCCGGCACCGAGGAGAGCACCGGCCGCGAGCAGGACGACGATCGGGCCGACGAACAGCTCGAGCCGGTCGCCGATCAGGAAATCGGACCAGAAGTGCAGGAAGGCCCGGGCGAAGCGGATCACGGCCGGGGAGCCCCGACGGCGAGCGCCGGGTCGCCGGAGCGCCGGGCTTGCTGGCGCAGGAGCCAGACCCCGGCCAGGGCCAGGGCCAGGTAGCCGGCCAGGATGAGCACGATCGCCAGGTCGTCGCCCGGCCAATGGATGCCGATCCCCTCGCCCGACCAGAACGTGCCGAAGCCGGTCAGCATCACCCCAACCACGAACTTCATGGCGTTCTCCGGCACCCGGGCCAGGGGCGCATGGACGATCACCGCGATCGCCACCACGATCAGGCCGGCCAGCGTCGCGCCCAGGACGGCCGGGCCAAGCAGATTGGCGCTGGCCCCGAAGGTGACCACGATGAACGCCACCTCGAGCCCTTCGAGCAGGACCCCCTTGAAGGCCACCGTGAAGCTGATCCAGTCCATGCCCGTGGCCGCCACCGGCGGCTCGCGGTCCAGGCCGGCGACCTCGGCCGCGAAGATCGCGGCCTCATCGTGCTTGGCCTTCGCGCCGGCCGCCCGCAGGATCGCCTTGGTGATCCATTGCAGGCCATAGATCAGCAGGAATGCCCCCACGACCAGGCGCAGAGTCCCGATCGGAACGAAGAGGGCCAGGGCCGAGCCGAAGACTGCGATCAGGAGGGCCAGCGTCACCACGGCCGCCGCGACGCCGATCAGCGCCGAGCGCCACTGGCGGGTGACCCCGACCGCCAGCACGATGGTGGCCGCCTCCACGAACTCGACCGCCGAGGCCAGGAAGGCTGACAGGATCGTGACAACCGCGACCGAATTCACCCCGCCATCGTAGCGACCTGCCGTGAACGCGCCACGAGGCTGGTTCCGGGCCACGGCGGGTGCCGGCTTCGGCCAATTCCGTTGCCTGCGCAACTATCTGGTAGACTGGCCTGAGTTCTCGTTCGAGATCAAGGAGCACCCAATGAGCGTTCAAGACCCCCGGTCGGCGATGGTCGCCTACAACCAGACCCTGATCGATGACTTCCGCGAGCACAGCGGCAAGTCGACCGTCGGCCATTTCGTCGGCCGCCAGCTGATGCTGCTGACCACGATCGGCGCCAAGTCCGGCGCGACCCGGGTCACGCCCCTTGCCTACACGGTCGACAACGGCCAGGTGATCATCGTCGCCTCCAAGGGCGGCTCGGACACCCATCCGGCCTGGTTCCTCAACATCGAGGCCAACCCGACCGTGACCGTCGAAGTCGGGCCGGATACGTACCGGGCCCACGCCCGGATTGCCCAGGGTGCCGAGCGCGAGCGGCTGTACGCCCAGCACGCCGACACGCACCCCTCGTTCCACGAGTACGTCACCAAGACGGACCGGGTGATCCCGGTGATCGTCCTCGAGCGCCTGCCCGACCCGCGCTGAGGCCCTCGGGCGGCGGCTCGGCCAGGCCCAGCCATACCTGCCGGGTGTATGGAGCGCGACTCCGGGTCGGACGCGGCCCTGAGCATCCGGATGCTGGCCGCCTAAACCTGGGGCGTATACGCCGCCCGGCGACGGCGCGACGCCCCGCGGTGGGCTGGCCCGCCTCAGGCGTGGGTGAAGAAGAGCTGCAGCTCCATGATCCCGTTGTCGGAGACGGACAGGACCGCGAACGAGGTCGGAGCCTGAATGTTGTAGTCGCTGAAGTCGATCGGCAGCGATCCCACGACTTCGATGATCGAGCCGACCAGGCGCGCCTTCAACGGGATCTGGACCGTCTTGGTCACGCCGTGGAGGGCAAGCGTGCCGGTCGCGGTCACGTCGATCTCATTGCCGCTGGTCGGGTCGGCGCCAAGGTCGACCGGCGCGGTGAGGGTGAAGGTCGCGGTCGGGAAGCTACTGGTCTCGAGTCCGTTGTGCACGAGCTGCCCATCGCGCCGCTGGTCGTCGCTCTGGAGGGCCGTCAGATCGGCGGTGATCGTCGCCGCGGTCAGCTGGGTGCCGGTGATCGTCAGCGAGCCGGTCACGTTCGGGGTCCGGCCCACGGCGGTGTTCGCGCCGATGTTGGCCAGCTGCTCCTGGACGCGGTAGCCGACGAACGAATCGGTCGAGTCGGACAACGAGCCGATCGAGGTGTCGACGTTCCAGGTGCCGGGCAGGCCGCCCGCGGCCAGCGGGCTCGAGGCGACGGCCGAGGGCAGGGCGAGCGACTCGGAGCTGACCGCCGCCGGACCGGCGGGTCGCAGGAAGAGATACCAGAGGCCGTAGCCGCCACCGGCCACGAGGACCACGAGGACGGCAACGACCACGAGCGTGAGGTTGCGCCGGCGGTGGCTGACGGGGTTGGCGGCGGTCATCGAGGGTCTCCTGGGGATCGAGCGCGGGGGGTTCGGGGCGCTGGGGAGGGCCGGGCCCGGCCCGGCAGCACGAACGTACGTACCGCGGACCGGGCCCGGTTCTGGCGGCCCGCGCAGGCGGGCCTGCCGGAGGCTACATGTTGGGGCAGTTCGCCCCGTTCGCCGGCGGCGTGTGCGTCCCGCTACCGCCGGCAGCTGGGGCGCCGCTGGCCGGGGCGGAGGCGGACGGTGCGGGACTCGCCGCGTTGACGATCGCGACACCGCCGACGGCCATCATGCCGACCGACAGGAGCGTGGTCGCGATCACCTTGCGAGCGCCCGAGAAACGGGGCCGGGGAGCCGGCGTGACCGGCTGCTCGGCGGAGAACAACGGACCTGGAGTTTCCATCTGAGTTCCTTACCTTTCGTTACTGAACATGACCTGACAAGTTGCTAGCACATCCGCTTTCGCCTCCTATGAGCCCGTAGTGGCGGCGCCCGAGAGGTCGTACAGGGTCCCCGAGCTGCCGCCGTAATCGACGACCTTGCCGAAAGAGGTGACCCAGGCAGTCACGGCCGAGGCCGTCGAGCTGTTGCCGCCCGGGCCGCCTGCGCCCCCACCGCCGTTGCCGCCGACCAGCACGTAGCGCAGCTGGCCGGAAGCGACGTACGCCTGGATCTGGGCCAGCGACGGCGCCGGGTCGCTGCCGGTGAAGCCGCCCATGGCCATCACTGCGTCGCCGGTCGACAGCTCGAGCGAGCCGGCCTGCATCGCCGAGGTCATCGCGACGATCCATGTCGCGTTGCCCTTGTTGGCCTCGAGGTACGCGGCCAGCGCCGTATCCGTCGAGCTGCCGGCGCCAATGCCGCCGCCCGTTCCGCCGCCGAACCCAGCGCCCGGGCCGGCCCCGCTGGGCGGCGTGCCGCCACCGAAGCCACCGCCGTTGCCACCGAAGCCAGCACCGTTGCCACCGAAGCCGCCGCCCGGGCCGCCCTGGGTCGAATCGGCTGCAACCGCCGGACCGGGATGGGGATCGCCGCCCGAGTAGCCCGTCGCGATGGTGTCCAGGGTGTAGACCAGCGGGCCGGCCAGCAGGATGCCGATCCCCAGCGCGAGCGCCAGGGCCTGCGTCCGGCGCAGCTCGGCCGTCGCCGGCAGGCTGACGATGACCGCCACGATCGCACCCACGATCACGATGACCAGGCCCAGGCCGGGCACGAAGTCGGGCGATCGTCCCAGGAGCTGCCAGCTCCAGATCGCGCTGATCAGGATCGTGCCAGCCAGGACGATTCCGCCGAAGCGAGCCCGTTCGCGCAGCGCCCACAGCTCGACCGCGCCGGCGCCGACCAGGGCGGCGATCGCGGGGGCCAGGGCGACGGCGTAGTAGCTGTGGATGATCCCCGACATGAAGCTGAAGACGACCACGTGGACGACCAGCCACAGGCCCCACACGAGGTAGCCGGCCCGGGCCCGGTCGGTGCGCGCCGCCCGGCCGCGCAGGACGAGGCCCGAGACCAGCCCGATCAGGGCGAACGGGATCAGCCAGCTGATGCCGCCCCCGAACTCGGCGTTGAACAGGCGCAGGATCCCGGTCGCGCCGCTGAAGCCGCCGCCACCACCGCCGGCCACGCCGTCGCCGCCACCGAAGATCCGGGCCAGGCCGTCATAGCCGAGCAGGAGCTGGAGCGCCGAGTTGTTGGTGCTGCCGCCGATGAACGGCCGGGCGGCGGCCGGAATGAGCTCCACCGCCAGGACCCACCAACCGCTGCTCACCAGCAGCGCCACGCCGGCCAGGAGCAGGCCACCGATCCGTCGCCGGAGCGAGACCGGGGCGGCGATCAGCCAGGTCAGGCTGAAGGCGGGGACCACCAGGAACCCCTGGAGGTACTTCGTATTGAATGCCAAGCCGACGAAGATTGCGGTGACCACGATCCAGCGCAGCCGGCCCGATTCGATCGCCCGGAGGGCGGACCAGGCCGCCGCCACGAGGAGCAGGGTCAGGATCGCGTCGGGGTTGTTGAACCGGAAGATGAGGGCCGCGACCGGGGTCAGGATCATGACCAGCCCGGCAATCGCCGCCGCGATCGGGCCGAACGAATGGCGGACCACGACGAACAGCAGGGCGACCGTCGCGACACCGGCCAGCGCCTCGGGTAGCAGGATGCTCCACGAGCTGAGGCCGAAGAGGCGGACCGACAGGCCCATCAGCATCGTGGCCAGCGGCGGCTTGTCGACGGTGATGAAGTTCGCCGCGTCGAACGAGCCGAAGAACCAGGCCGACCAGCTCTTCGAGGCCGCCAGCGCGGCGGCCGAGTAGTAGGTGTTGGCGTAGCCGCTGATCGTCAGGTTGACGAGGTAGACGACCGCGGCGAGGGCGGCCAGCCCGATCTGGACGGGACGAGCCCAGGCACCCGCCTGGTCCCGGCCCCGGAGCCAGCTCCGGACGGCAGGCAGCCGCCCTGCATGCGGCAGCTCGGCCTCCAGGCCGGGCTGAAGGATCGAGGTCATGACGGAGTCCTTTCGAGGCTGATCGGGGTGGCGTCACGCCGGCCCGCGCGAGCGATGAGGGCGCGCAGCAGGCCGAAGCGGCAGATGGTGGCCAGGGCATTGGCGCCCACGAGCACGAGCAGCTCAGCCACCCGCGACGGGTGGTCGACCGTGGTCTCGAGGAGGCCGATCGACAGGGTCGTGATGGTCAGGGCGACGGCCAGGCCGGCCAGCCCGGCGAGGTGGTCGCCGAGCAGGTCGTTTCGGCCTCGCACCCCGAACGTGAGGCGCCGGTTCGCGGCCGTGTTGCCGACGGTCGTCGTGATCAACGCGGCGGCATTGGCCAGTGCGGCCGGCTCGAAGGCTCGGGCCAGCGAGTACAGCCCGACGTAGGCGATCGTGCTGATCACCCCGATCACCGCGAAGCGACGGACCTGACCGGCCAGGCCGGGCCGACGCCCGTCCTCGGGCGGCGCGAAACCGGCCGGGCGGACCGACCGCCGGCGACGCAGGAGGCGCCACACGCCGCGCAGGTCGGCGGTCGCCGTCGAGCGCAGCTGGACGCGGGAGTCGGGGTCGTCGACCCAGTCCACCGGGACCTCGAGGATCCGCAGCCCGGCCCGCTGGGCCAGGATCAGCAGCTCCGTGTCGAAGAACCAGGCCTGGTCCTCGACCAGGGGCAGGAGCTCGGCCGCGACGTCCGCCCGGATCGCCTTGAAGCCGCATTGGGCGTCGCGGAATTGGGCCCCGAGCGCCGTCCGCAGGATCAGGTTGTAGGAGCGCGAGATGATCTCGCGCTTCGGGCCGCGGGTGACGTGGGCACCGGCAGCCAGCCGGCTGCCGATCGCGACCTGGCTGTGGCCGGAAAGGAGCCCGGCGACGAGCGGCAGGAGGGCGTCGAGGCCCGTCGAGAGGTCCACATCCATGTAGGCCAGGACCGCTGCGTCGCTCGCGAGCCAGGCACTCCGCAGCGCCCGGCCGCGGCCCTTCTGGTCGAGGTGGACGGCCCGCACGCCGGCCAGCTCACGCTCGAGCCGCCGGGCGATCGCCCAGGTCGTGTCGGTGCTGGCGTTGTCGGCGATCGTGATCCGGGCGGGATACGGGAAGCGCTCGTCGAGGTAGGTCCGCAGATGGCGGAGGCTGGGCTCCAGGTCGTGGGCCTCGTTGTAGACCGGCACGACGATATCGACGGTCGGGGCGCTGGTTGGCTGGCTGCCACGTTCTGCGTTCATGCCCGCAGATTGGGCCGCCGTCTCTTTCGAAACGGTTACGCGCTGAAGGCCCTCTCCCAGCTCACGGCCATCCGGGCGCCGCCTCCCGGCGCGCCCTCGACCCGCCAGCGGCCGTTGGTCGCCCGGACGATCGCGTCGGCGATGGCCAGGCCAAGGCCGGCCCCGCCGCCCTGTTCGCTGGCCCGGTGGAAGCGATCGAAGATTCGCGCCCGCTCGTCCTGCGGGATGCCCGGCCCGGTGTCATCCACGATCAGCCAGACCCGGGCCTTCTCCGGGACGACGCTGACCGTGACCGCGCCGCCCTCCGGCGAGTACTTGCAGGCGTTGTCGAGCAGGACGCCGAGCAGCCGGTCCAGCCACTCGGGCGGGGCGTTGACCACAAGGCTGTCGGCCGGCACGCGGACATCGAGGCGGAGGTGGCGGGCTTCGGCCACCACCCCGAAACGGTCGGCCGTCTGGGCGGCTAGCACGCCGAGGTCGACCGGCTCGAGATTGGGCGGGGTGCTCGTGGCATCGAAGCGGGCCAGCCAGAGCAGGTCATCGAGGAGGCGGCGCATCCGCTTCGACTCGAGGTCGACCCGCTCGAAGGCGCCCCGGTACCAGCTTTCAGAGCGTTCCTGGGCGAGGGCCAGGCTGGTGTGGGCCTCGATCACCGACAACGGCGTACGCAGCTCGTGCGAGGCGTCGGCGGTGAACTCGAGCTGGCGCCGGCTGGCGCGCTCGATCGGCGCCGCGACCCGCCGCCCGATCGCAACCGCGCCGACGAAGACGACGAGCAGCAGGATCGGCCCGATCAGCAGCTCGGCCAGGATCAGGGTCGACTGGGCCTGGCTGACGCTGTCGAGGTTCTGGGCCACGACGATGTGGTCGTCACCCGCGGCCGCGCCGGCAATCCGCATGTCGATCCCGCCGATCGTGGCCGTCTCCGGCGCCGTCACCGAGGCGTAGGCCGCCGGCAGCGCGGGGTTCGACGGCGGGGCATCGACCGTGCCGTTCGACTGGATGGTCCAGGTCAGGAACGGCAACCCGCCGGGCCGGTTGGAATCCGGTGGCGCGAAGTAGCCACCGCCGCCTCCCCCACCACCGCCGCCCGGGAAAGGCTGGCTCAGCGAGCGATGGAGGGCGTCGCCCAGCGACGCGTCGATCTGCGCCGTCAGGTTGCGCCCGACGATCGCGACGACGGCGACGGCCACGATGAAATAGACGATGGCCACGATCGAAGTCGCCGTGAGGGCCACCCGGATCGACTGGCGGCGAACCTCCTGGGGGGGAACCGCGGTCACGCCTCCTCCAGCCGGTAG
>DATGGC010000131.1:0-2399 GCA_035308745.1 Candidatus Limnocylindrales bacterium
CAAGTACGGGTCCTACGGGCCCTACATCAGCTACCAGTGCTATCGCGGGCGGTACGAGCCCGATCACCCGCGGCCCTACATGGTCAGCGAGCGCGACGTCCTGCCCTGGGTCCAGGCCGAGGTGGCCCGGCTCGAGATCCCGGCCACGTCGGTGTCGATGACCGAGGATCCCCTGGCGCGGGATCGGCTCGTGGCCAGGCGGCAGCGGGTGATCGACAACTACGAGGATGGCCTGATCGACAAGACCGAGCGTGACCGAAAGCTGGTCGAGATCGGCGACGAGCTCGAGCGGACCGGATCCGCTGAGCGCGTCATGGCGGTGCCGGCGATCGACTGGAGCTGGGATCCCGACACGATCAACCAGGTGCTCCGATCCGTCTTCGACGCGATCGTTCTCGGGACGGACCTGCGACCGATCCGGGCAGATTGGGCCGTGCCCGAGTGGCGGGCGGCATGACGAACGCCAAGCTCGAGGGACCTCGCAAGGCCGTTTCTCGGCTGGGCGATCTCGAGGCTGTCGCCTTGCTCTGGTCGATCCTCTGCGGGACATGCGGGCATGCGATCGGCGAGACTCAAGCCGGCGCTCGCAGCCAGGGACTCACGGCGACGTTGCCCGGCCTGTTTCACCTCCCCAACGATCCAGACGGATTGCCCCGGTTCGGTCGGCGCCAGGGCGCACTCCAGCACGGTCGGAGTTCGATCCGTCGGGACCCGGGCATGGGGCTGGCAGGGAGTGCGCCCCGAAAGGCCAGCCCCATGCAGTGGCGCCCAGGGTCACCGCCTCTTGCCGACGCGGCCCACTTCCGCAAGGCTGCCGAGATCTCGAGATTCCCTCGGTTCTACGCCTACTGTGCGAACTGCGGGGTCAAGAACCTGGTTGCGCCGCCTGCTATAGTCGATAGCGAATAGAACGGCCGGCAGGGTTCCAACCCGAGTGTCGAGGCTAAAGCCTTCTTCGGGTCCTGCCATACGGTGATACGGCGGCTGCGGCCGACGGTGGAGTCACCGCGTGGTCGAAACGCCTATTCGCCCGAAGGACGAGAAGAAGGTCCGCGCCGGCGCGATCGGGGCGTCCCGTCGATGGGGCCCTGGTCCCCGAACGATCCGCCTGGGTGATCTGACGCCAGAGCAACGGCGTCTCATCCTCGCGCTCGTCAACGCTGCTCGCTCCGCCGGCCCAGAGGCCGCCTGAGTCACCCAAAAAGTGACCCCGGCGGCGTCGTCACTCGCCCCGGGGTCGGAGGTACGCATTGTGCTTTCCGCACCTCGAACGAATCCTAGCACCGAGGTCGACGAGCTCCACGCGGCGGCTGCGGAGACGGCGACGGCCCTGGACCGCCAGTTCGCGGCTGATCATCCAGGCGCCAACACCTACGTCCGCAAGGTGATCCGCCACGAGCTGTGCGTGCCCGGGGAATCCTGCCGCTGGCCACATTCGATCCGCGTCCACTTCCTGGGCAACGGGGTCCGGATGCGGCAGGAGCTCCGATCGTGACGGCCGAACCGCGGCCGCTGCACATCGCGGATCCGGCGGTGCACTTCGAGGCGATCGCCCGCCAAATGGCGGCCAACCCGGAGCCGCCGGAGCTCATCTGGGAAGGCCAGCCGTTCGCATTCGAGCCGGGGCCCGAGGATGAGCAGCGCGAGATCGCAGGCCGCATGGCTCTGGCGATCAGCCATCCCGATGCCAGCCCGGATGGCCCGCTCACCTGGCCGGAACCCGAGGACCGCGGCCGCGCCGTGCTGTCGGCGCTGGGCGACGTCGAGTATGTCGAGGACCTGGTCCGGCCGGGCCGGATCCTCTGCTGGGCGGCCGAGGAAGGTTCGGGCAAGAGCTACGCCGTCGACGCCGAGCTCGGGATGCGAATCGCTGTCGCCGGCGGAGCGTTCGCGGGCACCTGGCCGATCCTGCAGACCGGGCCGGTCCTGATTCTGTCCGAGATGCACCCGGATGACGACTACCAGCGCGAGCAGACGACGCTCGAGTCGCTTGGCCTCGAGCGCGACGCACTGGCGGGACGTTACTACCGCCTCAGCCTGATCACGGCCGCCGGCGGCCGCCCGGCGCTGACGGTCGACGCCTGGCGCGACTGGATCACGGCCTGGCTGCGCGAGCACGAGGCGCTCCTGCTCGTCGTCGACACGGCGACTGGCGCGACCCAGGTCGACCCGTGGGGCAAGGCGATCCAGGAGGTCTACACGAACCTCCGGGTCATGATCGACGAGTACCCGGCCCTGGCCGTGATCCTGCTCCTGCACCTCAAGAAGCCGCAGGGCCGCGGCGAGCGGCGGATCTCGGACGTCCTGGGCGAATGGGGTCGCTGGTGCGACGTCGTCGTGATCCAGGAGAACGAAGGCGCGAGCCTCACCCAGACGAAGATCACGACGCGCAAGCGCGT
>DATGGC010000132.1:0-7451 GCA_035308745.1 Candidatus Limnocylindrales bacterium
GTAGCCGATGACCCGCCAGCCGGGCCTGACGGCCTCGATGGCCCGGGGCGCCGCCTGCCGGACGAGCGCCCGCAGGCCCTCGGCCAGGTCGATGATCGGGTCCGGGTAGCCGGCCAGGAACATCTCGGGCGGCAGGCTCACCAGCCCAGCTCCAGCCGCGCTTCGTGGATCCGGAACCAGGGTTCCACCTGGATGATCCTGAGCGCGGTCGCCGCTTCGAGGGCCGGCCGCCCGTAACGGCGCTCGATCTCGGTGACGAGCACGGGATCGGGGTCGCGCCGGACGAGGATGGCCAGGTCCCAGACCGGCGGTCCGCTGCAGCAATCCTCGAAGTCGAGCCAGACTGGACCGGCGATCGTGCGCACCGCGTTGCGGACGAAGGAATCGCCATGGAGGGCCTGCCGCTCGGGCGCCAGGATCCGCAGCTCGGCGACCAGCGCGTCACGCCGCCCGGTCAGGTCGGCCGCCTCGCTGTCGCTCGCCAGTCCGCTCTCGAGCGCGAAGGCGAGGGCCCGGTCGAAGTCGTCGGCCGCCGGGTTGAGCCAGGGCAGCTCGTCCGGGAAGCCGCGCATCGCGGCGTGCAGCTCGTCCAGCGCGGCGAAGGCGGCGCGCACGTCGGGCACCCGATCGGGCTGATGCTCGACATGCTGCCAGGCGCTCATCGCCCAGCCGTCGACCAGGTAGGGACCGGCGGGCACAAGGTCGCTGGGCGCCATGACCGGCGCGCCGACACCGGCCAGGTAGCTGACCAGGGCCACTTCCCGGGCGAGATAGGGCAGTGGCTCGCGGCGGACCCGGGCCGTCAGGGTGGCGATCCGCAGGATCACCGGGGCGGGCCGGAGATGGACGATCAGGTTGCTGCCGTCCCTGAGGACCGTCGGCTCGCCGGCGGGCAGGTCGTGGCCACTGGCAAAGGTCCGGGCCGCCTCGAGCGCGCCTATCGGTGCCAGGTGACGACTCCGATCTCGTTCGGCGCCCGCTCCGCGATCGTCCAGCTGCCGTCGGCCTCGACGGCCAGGGTGTCGAGCGCGGCCTGGAAGCGCGCCTCCTTCGGACCACCGGGATCGATCCACAGCTGGCGCCGGACGAAGCCGCCCAGCGCCTCGCGTGACTCGAATTGGCGGCCGTCGTTGGGGACCCGCTCGACCTGGACCCGCCGTCCGCGGGCCCCGAGGAGCTCGAGGAACTCGGGCAGGGCTGGCAGCCGAACCCGCTCCTGGTCGTGGACCGGTGGCCAGAACGGATCCGCCGCCGAGGCGGGCACGCGCTCCATCAGGACGGCCACGCAGGCGCGCCGGGCGCTGGCCTCGAGGGCGTCGATGAAGGGCCCGATGTCGGCCACGTCGTAGCCGACATGGGCGATCAGGGCGACGTCGGCCAGGTCCGTGGCGGGCACCCGGCCGGCGGGCGGCCAGCGCTCGTTGACCGTCCGGACGTTGCCGATCTGGTGCTCGGCCGCGATCTCGGCCAGGGATTCGAGCATCGATGGCGACGCGTCGAGGGCCACGACGCTGCCGCCCGATGCGGCCAGGGCGCGGGCGATGGGCAGCGCGAACCGGCCGGCGCCGGCCCCGACGTCGAGCCACTTGTCGCCGGGCTCGACCTTGGCCAGGAGGGCCTGGAGCACCGGATCGTCGGTCCGGGTCGGGTCGGCCCGGAAGAGGGAGCGGACCGGGGCGTAGAAGTCGCCGTCGGGCACCTCCCGAATCCGATCGACTTGTTCGCGATTGGCGATGACCCGCTCGGCCCAGCCCGCCACGGCGATCCGGGCGAGGTCGGTCGGGGTGTCCACATCGGGATTGTCGCCGGGCAGCTCGACCTCGACAACGAGCTCCGGCCGGGCATGGATCAACGGTCCGAAGCCGCGATCGCCGTCCAGCGCGGCGGCCAGCGGCCAGGCCGCCCGAAGCAGGAGGACCGGGTTGGCCCCTCCCCCGCCGGCATAGCGCGGGACCACGATCGAACGATCCTCGGGCACCTCTGCGGCGAGCAGCGCGTCGATCGTCGCCCGGCTCGTCCGGGGCTGATCGCCGAGCAGGATGAGCGCGGCGTGCGGGCCGGCGTCCTCGCCGGCGTCCTCGCCGGCGTCTTCGCGGGCGCCTTCGCCGGCGTCCTTGCCGGCGTCTTCGCGCCGTAGGAGCCCGGCCAGGCCGACCTTGACCGAGCTCGACAGGCCCGCCTCGGGCGCCGGGTTGACGACGACCCTGGCGCCGCGGCTCTCGGCAATCCGCTCGAGCTCGGGCGCGGCCGGCGGGACCACCACGACGAGCTCCCCGAAGCCGACGGAAGCGGCCGTGGCCAGGACGTGGTCGAGCAGCGGCCGGCCGCCGAGCTCGGCCAGGAGCTTGGCGCCGGCCGATGGTGATCCGGCCGGGCGTGATGCGTTCAGGCGTGAGCCGGCAAACCGCGAGCCGGCCCCGGCGGCCAGGACGATCGCCACGGTCCGGGCCGGATCGGTCACGGCCGGAGGCTCATGCCCGGCCGCTCATCCCTGGATCCGCTCGCGCATCGGGCGGCCCGTTCCGCCGCGCCGCTCGGCGACGATCTCGGCCATGATCGCCAGGGCCGTCTCGGCCGGCGCCCGCCCGCCCAGGTCGAGGCCCACCGGACCACGCAGCTGGTCGAGCTCGGCGTCGCTCAGGCCCGCCTCGCGCAGGCGTACCCGGCGGTCGCCCTGGGTCTTGCGCGAGCCCACCGCCCCGACATAGCGGGCCCGGCGGTGGAGCGCCTCGACGATCGCCGGCTCGTCGAACTTGACGTCATGGGTCAGGACGGCTACGGCGTCACGTGGCCCCAGGCCGATCTGGTCGGCGACCTCGTCGGGCCAGCCGACGATCAGCTGATCGACATCGGGAAAGCGGGCCGGGGTCGCGAACGACGCCCGGCCGTCGACCACGATCGTCTCGTAGCCGAGCTCGCGGGCGAAGCGCACCAGGAAGCGGGCGACCTCGACGGCGCCGACCACGATCAGCCGCGGCTTGACCGGGTAGGCCTCCAGGAAGACCTGCCGGCCGTCGATCTCGACGGTCCCCGATTCGCCCCGGTCGAGCGCCTTGAGGGCGGCCTCCCGGAGGAAGGCGTCGGCGGCCGGCGATCCGAGCGAGCCGGTCAGGGAGCCGTTCTCGGCGATCAGCACGACGCTCGGCGGCGCCTCGCCGTCACCGGGCGTCACCGGGCCGAACTCGGCGGGTGGTGCGTCGGCCGGCAGCGGGATCGCCACGCACACGCCGGCGGAGCGGGCCGCGGCGGCGATCTCCGGGCGCAGGCGCGGTTCGACCAGGACGTCGATCGTGCCGCCGCAGGCCAGGCCCACGTCCCAGGCCTGCTCGTCACTGATCCCGTAGCGGATCACCCGGGCTCGGTCGTCGTGGCGTGCGCTGCTGATCTGCTCGAAGGCGGCCCCCTCGACGCAGCCCCCGCTGACCGACCCGGCCAGGCGGCCGTCGGCGGCCGCCAGCATCACCGCCCCGGCCGGGCGCGGCGCGGAGCCGAAGGTCCGGACCACGACCGCCCGGCCGAAGTCCAGGCCCTCGGCCTGCCAGGTCTCGATCGTCTCGTTGAGCTCGCGCATCGTTGCCTCGAATCCTAGCTTCGCTCGGCGAGCGGCCGGGCCGTCCCGGCCTGGCCGGCATCGGCCGGGGCGACCGCCGTCATCCGCCGGACCTCGGGCCGGAGGCTGACGATCCGGGCCGGCCGGGGAGCGCCGGCCTCGGCTCGCCGCGATCCGGCCCGGCCGAAGCCGGCACCCGCCCCGGGTCCGGCGGCTCGCGAGCGACGATCCGCCTCGCGCCGGGTCGAAGCGTCCGAGAGCAGGACGCCCAGCCGCTGGAGGCTGGCAATCGTGCCGGCCGGGACAAAGTCATCGATGTACGGCAGGGCCGCCGACATCCCCGCGGCCAGCGGCTGGTAGCCCGGCGCGCTGGCCAGCGGGTTGAGCCAGATCAGGCGGTGGCAGCTGCGCTGGAGGCGGGCGGTCTCGGTGGCCACCAGCTCCGGGTCGCCCCGATCCCAGCCGTCGCTGACGACCACCACCACCGCGCTGCTGCGCAGGACCCGCCGAGCCCAGTGGAGGTTGAACGTCCGGAACGATTCGCCGATCCGGGTGCCACCCGACCAGTCGCTGACGGTCTGCGCGACGCGGGTCAGCGCCCGGTCGCGATCGCGATCCCGGAGCAGGCGGGTGACCCGGGTCAGGCGGGTTCCGAAGACGAACGCCTCGGTCCGCACGGCCGACGCGGCGAGGGCCTGGCTGAAGCGCAGCAGGACCCGGGCATGGCGCTCCATCGAGCCCGAGATATCGCAGATCACGATCAGCTGGCGCGGCCGCCGGACCGGCCGCCGCCAGACCCAGTCGAGGACGTCACCGCCGGTGGCCAGGCTGCGCCGGAACATGGCCCGCGGCGCGACGGTCCGGCCGTGGTGGTGGAGCTCGCTTCGCCGGGTCCGGCGCCGTTCGAGGTTGGGCAGCAGGAGGTCGATCAGTCGTTCCGCCTCGCGCAGCTCGGCGGCGCTCATCCGGTCGAACTGCTGGTGGCGATCGACCTCGCCCTGGCCGTAGGCCAGCTCGGAGACCGCCAGCCCGTCGACCGCGCCATCGTCGTCCTCGTCCTCGCCGTCGTCGACCGAACGGGGCGAGCCCTCCGGCGTCGATTCGCGAATCTCCTGGCTGTGGGCATCGTCGGCCGGACCGCCGGCCTGGTCCTCGTCCTGGGCCTCGTCGCGCGGCGGCTGGACCGGGAGCGGGCCATCCTGGGTTGGCAGCCGGCTGCCGCGGGCCCGCCAGAAGCGCGCGAAGACCGCGTTGTACACCTCGATCTCGTCGCGCCGCCGGACGAAGAGCGCCTCGCCCGCAGCCCGGACCTGCTCCCGGTCGCCGATCTCGACCACGCCCAGCGCCCGGCTGAAGTCGATCGCGGCACCCAGGTCGGTGGCCAGGCCGGCCAGCCGGAGCTCGCGGGCAAAGCGCACCGCGCGGCCCAGGAAGCGGCGTCCGTCGACCGCCGAATCGCGCGGCAGGCCAGGAGCCGCCAGGGGCACGATCCAGGCTGCTGACCCGCCGTCGACCGGGGAGCCGTTCCTCGCCATCCGCGCGTCTCGCCGCGGCTAGGCGCCGGGGGCGAGCTCCTCGAGCATCTGGCGGGCGGTCTCGCCGCGGATCCCGCGGACATCCTCCTCGTACTTGAGGACCACGCCCAGGGTGTCGTCGACGACCGGTGGCAGCAGCTCGGCGGCGCCCAGGGCGAGCAGGGCCGCCGCCCAGTCGAGCGTCTCGGCGACGCCCGGTACCTTGGTCAGGTCGGCCTCCCGGAGGCGGTGGACGAAGGCCACGATCTGGCGGGCCAACCGTTCGGGCGCCGCCGGCACCCGGGTCATGACGATCTCGAGCTCGCGCTCGAAGCTGGGGTAGTCGATCCAGTGGTAGAGGCAGCGCCGCTTCAGGGCGTCGTGGACCTCGCGCGTCCGATTGCTGGTCAGGATGACCCGCGGCGTCAGCTCGGCCCGGATCGTGCCGATCTCGGGCACCGTCACCTGGAAGTCGGACAGGATCTCGAGGAGGTAGGCCTCGAACTCCTCGTCGGCCCGGTCGATCTCGTCGATCAGCAGGACCGGCGCGACGCCACCCTGGGCATCGAGCGCCTGGAGCAGCGGCCGGCGGATCAGGAAGTCGGGACCGAAGATGTCGTGGGCCGTCGCGCGGTCGGCCTCGCCACGTGCTTCGAGGAGCCGGATCTCGAGCATCTGGCGGGGGTAGTTCCACTCGTAGACGGCGCTCGTGACATCGAGCCCCTCGTAGCACTGGAGCCGGATGAGGGGCGCCCCAAGGGTCGCCGCCAGAACCTTGGCCAGCTCGGTCTTGCCGACGCCGGCCTCGCCCTCGAGGAGCAACGGCCGCTCGAGCTCGAGGGCCAGGAAGACGGCCGTCGCCACGGACCGGTCGGCGATGTAGTCGCGGACGCGGAAGGACGCCTGGATCGCTTCGACCGAGGCGGTCGCCGCGTCCCGTGGCGGCCGGGCCGGCCGGATCAGGCTGGGCACGTCGTTCATCGCTGGAATCTACCGCCGCGTCCGGTCAGCCGTCCGGTGCGTCGAGCTCGCGGGCGTAGGCGGGGAACCGGAAGCGCATCGAACGGGTGAGGATCCCGCCGTGGCCGAGGCTCGCCACCAGGCCGCGCGACACGCGCTCGCCGGTCAGCAGGCGGGGCAGCAGCAGGTCGGCCGCGGTGGCCTTGGAATAGGCCCCGCAGGTCGGCAGGCCGAGGACGTCCACCCGCCCGAGACGCGCCAGCCAGAGCATGGAGCCGGGGTGGGCGGGCACCCCCCGCCGGACGAGCCGGCCACCGAGCCGGTCGATCGCCACGAAGAACGGGTCGGCCGGGTCGGTGGAGGCCGAGCCCGCGGTCAGGATCACGTCGGCGGTCGCGGCGCCGTGGCGGAGGGCCCGGGCCACCGCGTCGAGGCGGTCCTCGACGTACTCGAAGCCGGCGACGGTCGAGCCGAGCGACTCGACCTTGGCCCGCACGCTCGCCTCGAATCGCTCGCGGGCCAGGGCGTGCAGCGATTCCTTGACCACGACCGCGACCCGCCGGGGCACGAACGGCGCAACGCCGACGATCCCCCGGCCGCCGACGATGGCGGCCGCCCGCTCGAGCACGGCCTCCGGCACCAGGTGGGGCGCCACCTTGGTGCTCGCCACGAGCTCGCCGGCGGCGGCAATCTGGCCGTCGAGGACCGTGAAGACTTCGAGGGGATCGATCCGGTTGATCCGCTCCAGCAGGCCGATCCGGACGTGGACCACCCCGGGCGCCGCGGCCAGCAGGTCGACCCGGCTCTCGGCGGGACCCCGGCGGGTCAGTCCCCCGCCGGCAACGATCGCCGCCAGGCGCAGGGCCGCGTCGTCCTCGTGGACGTCGTCGTCATCCGGCACGAGCACCGTCAGGCTGGCCCGGCCACGTTCGCGCGGGCCGATGACCGTCGCCGCGTCTGCGCCGGCCAGGGTCGCCAGGTCCGTGGCGCTCAACCGGCGGCCCTTCGGCCAGCGCTCGCCGGCGACCTGCAGGTCGCCGGTCAGGACGGCACCGACCAGGTCGGGGTCCGGACGATCACCCAGAACGAGCTGTTCGATCCGCACCCCGTGGCCGGTCAGCCCGCCGCGGCGAGCGCCGCTTCGATGGCCCGGCGGGCATGGACCACGGCCATCGCCGCCCGATATTCGGCATTGGCGTTGAAGTCCGAGCCAACCTCCTGGCCGTCGGTGGCGTGGGTCACGGCGGCCTCGATCGCGGCCGATCCGCCGTCGCTGCCGATCAACGCCTGCTCGACCGCGGTCGCCCGGTAGGCGACATCGGCCACGCCGGTGATCGCGATCCGGGCCGAGGTGATCGAGCCGGACGCCCGGCCGATGACCGCCGCCACGCCGACCATCGAGTAACCCGAGGCAGGCTGCTCGATCG
>DATGGC010000133.1:0-4293 GCA_035308745.1 Candidatus Limnocylindrales bacterium
GTCCGCGTCGCCCAGGACGGGCATGAAGTGGTCATTGGCGAAGAGGCTGGAGAAGCCCGATGCCTCGATCCGCTCGCCGATCGCCATCAGGTCGGCCCAGGCGATGCCCATGCTCCAGACCTGGAAGCCGATCCGGATCGGCGCGTCCGGCGCCGGTCGTGGTCCGAGGAGGCTGTTGGCCGGGGCGGTCACCTCGGCCGGCGGAGCAGCCGGCGCCTGCCCGTCAGCAGCAGCGAGCCGAGGGCGACCGTCAACAACGACACGAGGAGGATGACGGTCGCGATGGCGTTGACCTCGGGCGTCACCCCGAACTTGATCTGGGTGTAGATGTACAGCGGCAGGGTCTGCTGCGGGCCGATCAGGAAGAAGGTGATCACGAACTCGTCGATCGACAGGGTCACGCACAGCAGCGCTCCGGCCAGGATCGCCGGCGCGATCAGCGGCAGGACGATGTGGCGGAGCGTCCGCATCGGGCTCGCGCCGAGGTCGGCCGACGCCCATTCGAGGCGCCGATCGAAGCCCTGCAAGCGCGACGCGACGATCAGGACGACGAACGGGATCGTGAACACGAGGTGGCCGGCAACCACCGTGTACAGGCCGAGCTGGACATCGACGAGCGGATGGAGCCCCTGGCGAAAGAAGATCAGCAGGCCAATCCCGATCAGGAAGCCGGGGATCATGATCGGCAAGGTGAACAGCAGGCGCAGGACGCCGGCCCCCCGGACGCCGCCGCGGACGAGCGGGAAGGCGACCATCGTGCCCACGATCGAGGCAATGATCGTGACCACGACGGCCACCTCGATCGAGGTCAGCAGGGCATTCTGGATCGCCGAATCCGACGCCAGCACCTGGTACCAGTGGATGGTCAGCCCGGTGATCGGCAGGCCCGGCGTCGCCGCGTCCTCGAACGAGAACAGGATCAGGAAGGCGATCGGCAGGTACAGGAAGACCAGCATCGCGCCGGTCAGCACGATCAGCGACCAGCGCGTCTGCCGGGCGAAACGGCTGACCGGCATCGTCTCGAGCGGGCTGGTCCCCTTAGCCACTGGTGACCACGTCCTCCACCCGGAACGACTTCCGGAACACGATCATGATCGCGGTCACGAAGGCGGCGATGATGATCGCCAGGGCGGCGCCCTCCGCGAACTGGTCATTGCGCAGGAAGTTCAGGACGAGGTTCGCGATCAGGCTGCTTTGGGCGCCGCCAACCAGGGTCGGGGTCAGGAACTCACCCAGGATCGGGATGAACACGAAGATGCAGGCGGTGATGATCCCCGCCCGGATCTGCGGCAGCAGGATGTGCCGGAACGCCTGGTCCGGCCGTGCGCCGAGGTCCTGGGCGGCGTTGAGCTGGGTGAAGTCGAACTTCTCCAATGAGGCATACAGGGCCAGCAGGGCGAACGGGAAGTAGATGTAGGTGAGCACCACGAACACGCCCGGATCGTCGTAGTTGAAGATGTCCAGGGGGACCTTGATGACCCCGATGGCCTGCAGGATCTGGTTGAGCGCGCCGTGCTCGCCGAGGATCGCCTGCCAGGCGTAGACCCGGACCAGGTAGCTCGTCCAGAACGGGACGATGACCGCCAGCAGGATGACCCGCTGGGTCAGCTTGCCCGTGTAGCGGACCAGGAAATAGGCGAACGGCAGGCCGATCGCGAGGGCGGTGGTGGTGACCAGCGCCGCCATGATCAGGGTCTTGATGAACGTCCGCAGGTAGGTGCCCTCGACGAAGAACCGGGCGTAGTTGCCCAGGTTCCAATCGGGCACGGCCACGAAGTCGTTGTTCGTCTTCCAGAAGCTGAACACGAACATGATCGCCATGGGCACCAGGAACAGGAACACGAGCACCGCCAGGCCCGGCAGGGCTGGGAGAGCCCTGCCGAAGCGCTGGAGACGCCCGGTCGAGGATCCGGCGGTCGGGGCCGCAGGGACCCCGGCCTCGGATTCCACGGTCATCTGGAGTTGCTCGGACGCGCCGAGGACCTAGGAGCCGAAGACGTCGTTGAACGCGGCGATGGCGGCCTGGGTCGACGTACCGGGACCCTTGAGGGTCATCGTATTGACCGTCTCGGGCTTGTTGAAGAGCAGGTGATCGGCGAGCTCCTGCTGGCCCTGATTGATCAGCAGCTTGTAGGCCGCCTCACTGAACAGCGGCCGCCGGTTGATCATGAAGTTGGCCGCGACGTATTCAGCCTGCTCGTGGACCTCGAGGAAGGGCATCAGCAGGTTGTTGTTGACGCCGCCGTGGACCAGCATCTCGGCGTCCATCCAGCCGATGGAGCCTTCCTTGGGGGTGAACACGTTCAGCGTCGGGCCGCCCTGGTCCTTGACGGCCGTGTCCTCACCGAGGTTGATGGTCGCGATCCAGGCCTCGCCGTTCTTGAGCGCGGCGACCGTGTCGGTGGCCTGCGGGGCCAGGCGCAGGATGTTCGGCTTGAGCTGGACGAGGAGCGCCTTGGCCTGGGCGATCTCAGCGTCGGTCATGTTGTAGGGATCCTTGACCCCGGCGGCCTTGCCCATGTAGGCCATGACCTCGACCGGCTGGTCCTCGACGACGACGCGCTTCTTGTATTTGGGGTCCAGGAGGAGCTGCCAGGAGTCGGCGCCCGAAGTGACGTGGGCCGGGTCGTAGGCGATCTGGATCGGGGCCCAGCCGTTCGGGTAGCCAAGGTAGCCGGCCGGGGTGGTCCAGATGGAGAATTCGCGGGCGACCGAGTACAGCTGGCTGGCCACCTTCAGCGAGTTGATGTCGAACGCATCGATCAGCTGGTGCTGGTAGAAGTACGGCACCCACAGAGCATCTTCCGAGACCAGGTCGACCTGGCCGCCGACCTGCTGGACCTTGGTGTAGGCGTCGATGTCGTCGCTGAAGCTGGTGATGTTGGCCTTGATCCCGTAGGTGGCCGCGATCTGGTCCATCTCGGCCTGGTACCAGTGGTCGCCCCAGGTCAGCCAGTTGAACGTGCCCGTCGGCCCGGGCGTGGCGGCGGCCGATGCCCCGGGGGTCGCGCCCGCGGCGAGGCTCGGCGCAACGGTGGCCGGCGCGGCGGTCACGCCGGACGTGCTACAGGCGGCCAGGAAGGCGCTCATGCCGGCGGTCGCCCCGACCGCACCTGCGAGCTTCAGGAATTCTCGCCGAGCGAGCCTCGAGTTCAGATCAGCCATTCCATGCTCCTCCAGTCGGTGTGGCTACTTCGGGATCAGCGCGGCATTCTCCGTCCGCCACCATACGCATACCTCCTCACCCAATTCACGCTGCGTGTCTGCGGTTGAATCTCGGGTCCCATGCGGCCTGACCACGACCATGTCACCGGCCGCCGTGGCAACCGTGATCCGGGTGTGGTTGCCGAGGAAGGCGACGTTGACCACCCGCCCGGGCAGCCCGGGAACGCCAGCGGCATCGGGCTGGCGAAGGGCCAGGAACTCGGGCCGGATCATCATCGTCGCCGGCCCGGGCACGGCATCGCCCTGGACCTCGACGATTGAGCCCTCGACGTCGAACACGACCCGGTCACCGTCGCGCCGGACCGTCCCTTCCACGAAGTTGGTATCGCCCACGAAGTCGGCCACGAACCGATTGGCGGGCCGGTCGTAGACCTCCCGCGGTGAGCCCTGCTGGAGGACCGTGCCGTTGGCCATGATCGCGATCTGGGTAGCCATCGACAGGGCCTCTTCCTGGTCGTGGGTGACGAACACGAAGGTCGTTCCGACCTGGCGATGGATCCGGGCGAGCTCCGTCTGCATCTGCTTGCGCAGCTTCAGGTCGAGCGCGCCCAGCGGCTCATCGAGGAGGAGCACCGCCGGTCGCTTGGCCAGTGCCCGGGCGAGGGCGACCCGTTGCTGTTGCCCGCCCGACATCTGGGCCGGCAGGCGGGCGGACAGGCCGCTCAGCCCGACGAGCTCGAGGTACTCGTCGGTGCGCCGGGCGATGTCGGCCTTGGAGAGCTTCTCCATGCGCAAGCCGAAGGCCACGTTCTGGGCCACGGTCATGTGCGGGAAGAGGGCATAGCTCTGGAAGACCGTGTTCACGTTGCGCTTGTGGGGCGGCAGGTCCTTGACCGTCCGGCCCTCGATCAACAGGTCACCCGAGCTGAGCGGGATGAACCCACCGATCAGGTTGAGAGTCGTGGTCTTGCCGCAGCCGGAGGGACCCAGCAGGCAGAAGAACTCGCCCGGCTGGATGACGATCGAAACGTCGTCCAGGGCGACCGCCTCGCCGTACCGCTTCGTCGCGTGGCGTAACTCGATGGCGGGTGTGGAGTCAGGCAAACGAGCGACAGCCGGGGTGTTCAG
>DATGGC010000134.1:0-25597 GCA_035308745.1 Candidatus Limnocylindrales bacterium
GAGCGCCTCGAGCGGGTCCACCTGGCGCCCGGCCAGCAGGCGCACGGGCCGCCCACCGAGCGCGGTGACCGCCTCGCCGAGCTCGGCCTCGGGGCGCAGGTCGTAGGCCGTCACCCGGGCGCCGGCGTCGACCAGGAAGCGAGCCAGGGCGATCCCGCTGCGGGCCAGGCCGAGGACCGCCACCGGCTGGCCGGCCAGGGCGCCGGCCCGGATTCCGGCCAGGCTGAGCTGATCGAGGTCGACGGTCATGGCGATTATGCCAGCGCGTGGATCGAGGCCAGGAAGAGGGTCACCCCGATCATCCCGGCCAGGGCTCCGACGATCCAGAAGCGGACGGTGATCTTCTCCTCGTCCCAGCCTGACAGCTCGAAGCTGTGATGGATCGGGGTCATCTTGAAGATCCGCCTGCCGCCGGTCGCCTTGAAGTAGGCCACCTGGATGATCACCGAGCCGGTCTCCACGACGAAGACCAGCCCGATCAGGGGCAGCACGACAATCTGACCGGTGATCAGGGCAATGACCGCCAGACAGGCACCTAACGACAGAGATCCGGCGTCGCCCATCAGGACCTGGGCCGGGTGGACGTTGAACCACAGGTAGCCCACGATCGCCCCGATGATGATCGCGCAGAGCAGGGCCAGGTTGGGCTGGTGGGGCACGTTGAGCAGGGCGATGATCATGTAGGCCACGAAGGCAAAGGCGCTCGTCCCGCCGGCCAGTCCGTCCAGCCCGTCGGTGATGTTGACCCCGTTGCTGGTGGCCACGATGGCGAAGGCGGCAAAGACGATCCAGAGCGGCGCCCCGATCACGACGTCGCCTTCGAACGGGACCCGGATCGCGTCGATGTTGAAGTGGCGCTGGATGTAGAGCGCGGCCAGGACCGCGACCACGATCTGCCAGATGAGCTTGTGGCGGGCCCGGATCCCATCGCCGGTCCGGACGTTGAGGTAGTCGTCGAAGGCGCCCAGGGCCGCCACCCCGAGCAGCGCGGCGAGGGGCGAGTAGGTGTCCGGGGTGTTCGTGCCGACGGCCCCCAGGAGGACCGCCACCGCGGCCACGACCAGCACGATCAGGATCCCGGCCCCGGTCGGGATGCCCTCCTTGAGGTAGTGGCTGGTCGGCCCTTCCTCACGGATGTGCTTGCCGAAGCGGATCCGGCGGGCAAAGCGGATGTAGGGCGGCATCAGGACGACGACCAGCAGGAACGCGATCAGGAGGCCCTGGATCAGCTCGATCGTGCCGATCGTCATGGCTCGAGCTCGATCTGCAGCTCATCGATCAGGCGATCGAGGGCCAGCCCCCGCGACGCCTTGACCAGGATCACGTCGCCCGGGGCCAGGCGGGGCAGGAGGGCCTCGAGGGCGGCCTGCCGGTCGGCGACCTCGATCACCCGGCCGGTGGCCATGCCCGCCTCGCGGGCGGCCCGGGCGATGGGCGCAGCGCCGGCGCCGACGACGATCAGGAGCTCGGCCACCTGCGCTGCCCGGCGGCCGACATCGAGGTGGCCGGCCTCGTGGCCATCACCCAGCTCGAGCATCTCGCCGAGGACCGCAACGTGCCGGCCGGACAGGTCGGCCAGCACGGCCAGGGCGGCCCGCATCGAGGCCGGCGCGGCGTTGTAGCTGTCGTCGAGGATCGTCACGTCGCCCAGACGAACCAGGTCGCCGCGGTGCGCCGCGGGCGGCCGGACGGCCAGGCCGCGGGCGATCTCCTCGAGCTCGAGCCCGGCGACGCTGCCCACGGCGGCCGCGGCCAGGGCGTTGTGGACCGCGTGCCGGCCGAGCCCGGGCAGGCTGACCGGCTGGCGGCCGAAGGCCGTGCGCAGGGTGAAGCGCATGCCCTCGGCGCCGGCCGATTCGATCGAATCGGCGGTCACGTCGGCAGCCGGGCCGAAGCCGTAGGTCAGCACCCGGGCGGCCGTGCGACCGGCCATCCGGGCGACCCGTTCGTCGTCGGCATTGAGGATGGCGGTGCCGTTCGCGGGCAACGCCTCGACCAGCTCGCCCTTGGCCTGCTCGATCGCCTCGATCGAGCCGATCCGGGCCAGGTGGACCGGCTGGACGGCGGTGACCACGCCGATCTGGGGCCGGGCGATCCGGGCCAGGTCGGCGATCTCGCCGCCGACATACATGCCCATCTCCAGGACGAGCGCCGCGTCGGCCCGTTCCAGGCGCAGGACGGTCAGCGGCAGGCCGATCTCATTGTTCTCGTTGCCCTCGCTTCGAAGCGTCCGGAAGCGGATGGCCAGGACGTCGGCGATCGCCTCCTTGGTCGACGTCTTGGCGATGCTGCCGGTGATCCCCACGGTCAGCGGGTCGAAGCGCGAGCGCCAGCCGGCGGCGATGGCGCCCAGCGCGTCGAGCGGCCGCCCGACCCGGACCACGCTGACCGAGTCGAGCCCTTCCGCCGGCCAGCCAGGGCGGCTGACGAGGACCGCCGCGGCGCCGTTGGCGATGGCCTCGGCCAGGTGCTCGTGGCCGTCGGTCCGCTCGCCGGGCAGCGCCACGAACAGGTTGCCGGGCTGGACTCGCCGGGAATCGACCGCGGCGCCCCGGATCGGGCGGCCCGCATCGTGGACCAGCAGGCCGCCGCTCAGGCGGGCGATCTCGGCGGCGTCGAACGACTCAGTGCCCGCGGGCGGGCCGGACGGGTCGGTCACGGCGGCCAGTGTGGCACGTGCCGCGTTCACGGATACGGATTGGCCGACGGGGCCGGTGCGCTGGACGGCGGCGCGCCGGTCGGATTGAGGTCGAGCGTCTTCATCGAGTCGGTCGCGATCCGCCGGAACAGCTCGTACGACTCGACCGCCAGGGGCAGGTCGCCCTGCCGGATGAGGAGCGGCTTGCCCTCGTGGATCTCGAGCGCGATCACCAGCTGGGGTGCGTTGTGCCCGATGTAGCCCACGAACGTGTTGTTGTAGCGGGTCGCCAGCCAGCCGCCGTGGCCGTGGTTGGCCGTCGGATCCCAGATCTGGGCGGTACCGGTCTTGCCCCCGATCGTGTAGCCCTTGACCAGCGTCCCGGCCGCGTACCAGGGCACGGTATGGACGACGTAGGACATCAGGTTGGTGAGCGTGGCCGAGATCGTGGGCGAGATGACCTGCGCCCCGGGCGTGGCCGGCACCGGCTGGTTGCCGATCGCGGCGACGACATGGGGCGTGATCAGGGTGCCGCCGTTGACCATCGTCGAGTAGGCACTGGCGAGCTGGACGAGGGTGACGGCGACGCCTTGGCCGAAGGCGGCGTTGGCCAGGTCGACCTGGTGCCAGGGCTGGATCGCGGGATCGTGGACGGTGCCCTTGGCCTCGTCGGCCACGTCGATCCCGGTCGGCTGGCCGAAGCCCAGCTTGTCCCAGGTTGCCTTGAGGATCGAGGCGGCCGCGTTGGTCGTCGAGGCCAGCCCGAGGGCGACCCGGGCGGCGCCGACGTTGCGCGAATAGGCCAGCACCTTCTCGAACGTGATGTTGCCCATCGGCCGCTTGTCCGAGTCGTAGATCCGGGACGAGCCGTGGTCGAGCGACAGCGAGCCGCTGTCGTCGACGATGCTGGTCGGCGTGATCGTGCCCTGCTGGAGCGCCGCCAGGGCGGTCAGCATCTTGAAGACGGAGCCCGGCTCGTAGGGCACGCTGACGACCGGGTCGACGAACAGGTTGGACGGCGTCTGGGCGAAGTTGTTGGCGTCGTACGAGGGGTAGCTGGCCTCGGCGTAGACCTGGCCGGTCTTCGGGTCGATGACGATCGCCGAGACCGACAGGGCCCGGTCGGCGACCGAGGCGGCCATCACCTCCTGCTCGACCGCGAGCTGGAGGTTCTCGTCGATGGTCAGGCTGATGTCCTGGCCGGGCGTGCCCGGGCTGACCACCTGGGCGGTGTCGATCAACGGCCGGCCGTCGATCGAGCGGGCGGCGAGGACGACCTTGGGCTGCCCGGCGAGGATGCTCTGGTAGTACTGCTCGACGCCGTACTGGCCGACACCGTCGCGGTTGACGAAGCCCAGCAGCTGGGCGGCCAGCGAGGTCCTCGGCGCGCCGCCGATCTGGGGATCGACCCGGGCCGCCTCGGTCGCCAGGTCGACGCCGCCCGCGGCTCCATCGGCCGTGATCACGGCCTGCAGCCGGTCGGCGGTGGCCTGGTCGAGGCCGTGGGCCAGGATCACGTACTGGCGGACCGAGTTGATCTTCTGGCTGAACGCTGCAGCGTCGATCGGGGCGAGTCCCAGGACGCCGATGAGGTCATTGGCCAGCTGGGTCCGCTGGGCGGCGTTCGAGCCGAGCAGGTTGGGATTGGCCTCGAGCATGTACTGGTCGACGGTGGTCGCCAGGACGACGGTTCCGCTGCGGTCATAGATGGTGCCCCGCCGGCTGGGGATCGTGACCTGGGTCAGGGTCTGATCCTGGGCCCGGGCGGCCAGCATCGGCTGCTGGGCGACCTGCCACCAGGCCAGGCGGGCGGTCAGCCCGGCCCCGATCACGATGAAGACGAGCAGGACGACGAGCAGGCGCCGCCGGGAGTCGGTCCGACCAAGCATCGATCGATCCGGTCTACCGGGCCGGGACGATGAGTGGGGCGCCCAGCTGGTCGAGGCCCAGGTCGATCCCTTCCTTGCGGATCGCCGAGGCCCCGCCGAGGCGGTTGAGGTCGCTGATCACCTGCTGGCGCTGACCCTGCAGGGCGGCCTGCTCGTTGGTCAGCCGGTCGATGTCGACGGCGGTCGTCGAGACCTGCACGGTCTGGGCGAGCGAGAAGAAGCCGAGCACGAAGATGATCGCGATCGCCCCCAGCAGGATCCCCACCCGGTTGGCCCGGCGGCCCGCCCGGACGGCGGTCCGGGCCCGGCGGCGGGCAATGGTCGGAGCGGACTCGACCCGTGGCCGGGGCTGGACGGCGGGCCCGGTCCGGGGCAGGGCTACCGCGCTGGCGGCGCTGCGCAACCCGGATCGACCCAGGCGGCCGGCCTGGACCGCCATCAGTCGCCCACCGAGAAGCTCAGCGGCTGGCTGACCTGCTCGAGCTCGTAGCGGCCGGCCGACGGATCGCGCTCGTCACGGCCGTTGGCATCGAGCTCGATCTCGTGCTGGCTGCGCTGCTCGACCGGACGCTCGTGAAGCTCGTGCTGGCGCCGGCCGTAGGAGCGGCGGCGGTGCGACTGGTGGTGCTTGCTCATGGGGCTCCTTCCTCCGGCTGGCGATCAGGCGGCAAGACGCTCGGCGGCCCGCAGGCGGGCGCTCCGGGCACGGGGATTGGCGGCGATCTCCGCGGCGCTAGGGGTGGTCGAGGGGCGGGTCACCAGGCGCAGGCGGGGCGACCGGCCACAGACGCAGACCGGCAGGCTGGGCGGGCAGACGCAGCCCCGCCGCTCGGCCTGGAAGAAGCGCTTGACGATCCGGTCCTCGAGCGAGTGGTAGCTCAGGACCACCAGCCGGCCGCCCGGCCGGAGCAGGTCGACTGACGCGGCCAGCGCCGCCTGGAGCGCATCGAGCTCGGCGTTGACCGCGATCCGGAGCGCCTGGAAGACACGCGTGGCGGGATGGATCCGGCGCCGGCCTGGAGGCCCGCCGGGAGCGACCCGGACGATCAGCTCGGACAGCGCCTCGGCCGTGTCGATCGGGTCGATCGCCCGCTGGGCGACGATCGCCCGGGCAATCCGGCTGGCCTGCGGCTCTTCGCCGTACTGCCGGAAGAGGGCGGTCAGCTCGACCGCGTCGAGGGTGGCCAGGAGCTCGGCCGCCGGCACGCCCCGACCAGGATCGAAGCGCATGTCCAGCGGCCCGCCGGTCCGGATCCCGAAGCCGCGCTCGGCATCGGCCAGCTGGAAGCTCGACAGGCCGAGATCGAACAGCAGCCCGTCGACCTGCCCGAAGCCGGCCGCCGGGGCCACTGCCGCGAGCTCCTGGAAGTTGGCCTGGCGGAGCACGAGCCGGTCGCCGAACAGCGGCTCGAGGCGGACCCGGACCCGGGCGATCGCGGCCGGGTCGGTGTCCAGGCCGAGCAGCCGGCCGTCGGGTGCGGAGGCCGTCAGGATTCGCTGGGCATGCCCGCCGCCGCCCAGCGTCGCGTCGACCTGGAGGCTGCCGGGCGCGGGTGCGAGCAGGGCCGCGACTTCGTCGAGCATCACCGGCAGGTGGCCAGCCGGCGGCTCGCCCCCGGCTCGCTGGCTCGATCCGGAGGGATCAGGGACGCGCGAGGAGCGGGCCGCGCGGCTCAGATCCCGAGCCCGCTCAGGTGTTCGGCCATGGCCTCGGGGGCGTCCATCGCCTGGCGATAGACGTCCCAGCGCTCGGGTGACCAGATCTCGGCATGGTCGCGCGCCCCGACAACGACGGCATCGGTCGTCAGCCCGGCGGCCTCCCGCAGGCTGGCCGGCAGGACCACTCGGCCCTGGCGGTCGGGCTCGACCTCGTAGGCGCTGGCGAAGAGGGTCCGGCTGAAGGTGCGCGCGTTCGCGTCGCCGATCGGCAGGCTGCCGACCTTGTCGGCCAGCTCATCCCACTCCGAGCGCGGGAAGATGGCCAGGCAGGCATCGAGCCAGCGGGCCACGTATGCGCCGCCCTCGAGCTGGACGCGGAACTTCGCGGGGACCGCGATTCGTCCCTTGTCGTCCACCGAGTGCCGGTACTCGCCGGTGAACACCGTTCGGGTTTCCCTGTCGTCTGCGCTGCGAAGGCGGGTCCGGTGTCGCGGGCCACGATCCCGATCGATGGGATTGTTCCCCACTTGACACCACTTTGTGCCACTTCGGCGTACTATAGCGCCCGACAGGCATCCGTCAATGCAGGTTTCGACACGAAGGGCGACGCGGCGGCAGTACTTTCCGCTCGTTGAAGGCCGCGTCGAGCCGGTGCTAGGGTCAACTCCAGGCGGGCCGAATGGCCGGCTGGAGGACAGGGTGGAGGGACGGCGAGCTCAGATGGCGATTCAGCTGCCCATGGCGCCACCCGAGGCGGTCCTCGAGGCCGAGCCGTCGCACCTGGCCAAGGCCCGGATCCGGCGCTGCACGTACCGCCGGCTGATCGCGGTCACGGCCGGCGACGAGCGGATCTACGAGGTCGAGTGCCTCTTTCCCGAGCGCAAGGTGCCGATCCCCCTGGGCGACCTGGAATCGGCAACGCCGGTCTGCAACGCTTGCACGGCGCCCCACATCTTCCGGCCCGACGAGGACTGACGGCCCGGGACGAGCGCCAGCGAGGCGCCCTGTAAGCCGAGTTCTGTCCCGCGATCACTCGCGGGGACGGTCATCCATCTCGGCCGGCGGTTGCCCGCCGGCTCATGCGGCCGACCCGAGGGCTGGGCAGCGCACCTCTCCCCCGCACCGGTTGCCCGGCAGCGGGTTGCGCCCTCCTATTTGGCCTTGCTCCGGGTAGAGTTTGCCGCGTTTCACCCCGCCGGCCGGAGCCGGCGGACTCGTCTCTGTGGCACTGGTCCTCGCCTCGCGGCGGGCGGGCGTTACCCGCTACCCTGCGCTGGGGAGCTCGGACTTTCCTCGAAGCGAGCCCCGAAGGACCCGCCGCGCGACCATCCGGACGCCTCGCTGGCCCGGGTATCCTACGCCCCGCCCGGGCCTGGAACGGCCGAGGGCCGGTCCGGCCGCCGGACGACGACCGGCGGGCCGCCGGCCCGGACGCGATCGATCGCCTCGTTGGCCAGGGCGTCGGCGGCCGAGTTCTGGGCGCGCGGGACGTGGTTGGCCGTCCAGCGCCGGAAGCGGCCAAGCGACCCCCGGACCTCGGTGTAGAGCGGGACGATCTTGAGGTCCTTGACCCGCCAGCGGCCGTTGACCTGCTCCACGATCAGCTTCGAGTCGAGGAGCAAGTCGACTTCGGTCGCGCCCAGCTCCAGGGCCAGGGCCAGGGCGCGCACGACGCCCACGTACTCGGCCACGTTGTTGGTACGGATGCCCAGGTATTCGCTGATCGTGGCCAGCGGCCGGGCCAGCGGATCACGGGCGCCGGGCTGGGTCGCATCGATCAGGACCGCACCCGAGGAGGCCGGACCCGGGTTGCCCTTGGCCGCGCCGTCGGTCCGGATGATCAGGCGCAGGCCGGCCGGCACGTCGTCCGGGAGCCCGTCGAACAGGCCGCTCAGGCTTGACGCTCGACGATCGCGGCCGACACTTCGAGGATCGCCCGGGTGACCTCGATCCCGCGCGGGCAGGCATCGGTGCAGTTGAAGATCGTCCGGCAGCGCCACACGCCGTCCGCGTCGGCCAGGATCTCGAGGCGCTCCTCGGCGCCCTCGTCGCGCGAGTCGAAGATGAAGCGGTGGGCCTGGACGATCGCGGCCGGTCCGACGTAGCCGGGCTGAGCCCAGAAGGACGGGCAGGACGAGGTGCACGCGGCGCACAGGATGCACTTGGTCGTGTCGTCGTAGCGGGCACGCTCTTCGGGCGACTGGCGCCGTTCCCGGGTGGGCGGCGGACTGTCGGTGATCAGGAACGGCTGGACGCTGCGGTACTTGGCGAAGAAGCCGTCCATGTCGACCACCAGGTCCTTGATCACCGGCAGGCCAGGCAGCGGCGCCACGCTGATCCGGCGCCGGCCGAGCTGCTCCACCCGGATCTTGCAGGCCAGCCGGTTGCGGCCGTTGATCAGCATCGCGTCCGAGCCGCACACGCCGTGGGCGCATGAGCGCCGGAAGGTGAGCGAGCCGTCGACCTCGTACTTGACCTTGTGGAGGAGGTCCAGGACGCGGTCCATCGGGTCGGCCTCGACCGAGTAGGCGACCCAGTGCGGGCCGGCATCGCGCTCGGGGTCGTAGCGCAGGATCCGGACGTCGACTTGCATGGTCATCAGTAGGTTCGAGGCTTGGGCTCGAAGCGGGTGATCGTCACCGGCTTGTAGGCCAGCCGCGGCCCGCCCTCGGCCCGGTAGGCCAGGGTGTGCTGCAGGAAGTTCACGTCGTCACGGGCTGGATAATCCTCCCGGGCATGGGCGCCCCGGCTCTCCTTGCGGGCCAGGGCCGAGACGACAGTCGTCTCGGCGCAATCGAGCAGGTAGCCCACCTCGCGGGCCTCGAGCAGGTCGGTGTTGAAGACCAGGCCCTTGTCGTCGACGTGGACCCGGCCGTAGCGCTCCTTGAGGGCCCGCACCTTGGGCAGCGCGGCCGACAGCAGCGCCTCGGTCCGGTAGACACCCACGTTGTCCATCATCACATCGGCCAGGTCGGCCCGGATCCGGGCGGCGCTCTCGCCGGTCGGCCGGTCGGAGATGGCGCGGAGCTCGGCCCGGACGGGCTCGATCGCGTCGGGGGCCAGGTCGGGCAGCTCGACGCCGCGCACGTCGCGGGCCATCTGGCGGCCGGCCCGGCGGCCGAAGACGAGCAGGTCGACCAGCGAGTTGGTGCCCAGCCGATTGGCCCCATGGACGCTGACACAGGCGCACTCGCCCGCGGCGTACAGGCCGGGCACGATCGTCCGCTGGGCATCGTGGATCACCCGGGCGTGGAGGTCGGTCGGAATGCCGCCCATCGCGTAGTGGGCCGTCGGCTGGATCGGGACCGGCTCGCTGATCGGCTCGACGCCCTGGTAGATCCGGGCGAAATCGGTGATGTCGGGCAGCTTCTCCTCGATCACCTTCCGGCCGAGGTGGGTCACGTCGAGGTGGACGAAATCCTTGCCGCCGATCCCCCGCCCTTCGCGGATCTCCATGTAGATCGCCCGGCTGACCATGTCCCGCGGGGCGAGCTCCATCAGCGTCGGGGCGTAGCGCTGCATGAACCGCTCGCCCGAGTCGTTGCGCAGGTAGCCGCCCTCGCCCCGGGCCGCCTCGGACAGCAGGATCCCGATGCCCACGATCCCGGTGGGATGGAACTGGTAGAACTCCATGTCCTGCATCGGGATGCCGTGGCGGTAGGCCAGGGCGACCCCGTCGCCGGTCAGCGACCAGGCGTTCGAGGTGATCCGGAACATCCGGCCGAAGCCACCGGTCGCCAGGAGGACTGCCTTGGCCCGCAGGGCGATCAGCTCGCCGTCGGCGATCCGGTAGGCGACGACCCCGGCCGCCCGGCCGCCGGCCTCGGCATCGCCGCCGTCGAACAGCAGGTCGACGACGTGGTACTCGTCGAAGAACTGGACGCCGGCCTTGATGCACTGCTGGTACAAGGTCTGGAGGATCATGTGCCCGGTCCGGTCGGCGGCGAAGCACGACCGGCGGACCGGGCCCTCGCCATAGTTCCGGGTGTGGCCGCCGAATCGGCGCTGGTCGATCTTGCCGTCCGGCGTCCGGTTGAACGGCAGGCCCATGTGCTCGAGCTCGATGACCGTCTCGATCGCCTCCCGGGCGAGGACCTCGGCGGCGTCCTGGTCGGTCAGGTAGTCACCGCCCTTGACCGTGTCGAACATGTGCCATTCCCAATGGTCTTCCTCGTGGTTGCCCAGGGCGGCACACACCCCGCCCTGGGCCGCGCCGGTGTGCGACCGGGTGGGATAGAGCTTGCTCAGGACCGCCGTCGGGACGCCGGCCTGGGCCAGCTCGAGGGCGGCCCACAGTCCGGCGCCGCCCGCGCCGACGATCAGGGCGTCGAAATCCTGGTCCATGAGGCCCCCTACGCCGGCGGCTGGGGCAGGGTCGCAACCACGATCGTGCCGAATGCGAACAGGCTCAGGCCGAGCAGGTAGAAGAAGGTCATCACCGCCGTCCGGGTGCGGCCCTTGAAGTAGTCGCCAACGACGATCCGGATGCCCAGCACGGCATGGACGATGACCACGGTCAGGAACAGCCAGTCGTTCGCCCGCCAGAAGAGGCTGCTCCAGCGGACGTTGGCGATAAACGCCGCGGTCTGGTCCTTGGGGTCATACAGGACGTGCAGGATCAGGAAGTGGCTGAGCGACAGGACGAAGAGGGCCAGGCCCGTCAGCCGCATCAGGTACCAGATCGTGCGTTCCGAACCCTGCCGGGTGGGTCGGACGCTGCCGGAGCGCGAGTAGCGCTGGGTCATCTCGCCTACCCGCCGAAGATCGGCTTGAGGATGACGAAGGCTACCGGCAGCCCGACGATGGTGAACAGGGCCCAGTTCAGGTACCACAGCTGGCGGTGATAGCGGGTGAACACCGGCCAGAAGTCCATGACGATGATCCGCAGGCCGTTCAGGGCGTGGTACAGGAGGGCGGCGCCAAGGAGCGTCTCGCCGATCCGCCCGAGCGGGCTGGCGTAGATCTGGAGGACCGTGTCGTAGGCGCCCGGGTTGGCCCCCGACAGGAAGATGTCGATCACGTGGAAGATCACGAACACCCAGATCGCGACGCCCGAGATTCGGTGGAATGCCCAGGCCAGCATTCCTTCTCGGCCGCGATAGCGGATCAGCACGGGTCCTCCAGGGCGAGTTCCACGAAACGCATGGACCAAACGCATGGACGATGCGCCGGCCGGGCCGGCCGCAGGTCCTCGGGCGGCCATTCTAGACCGAACGGGGGCCCCGTCCGGCAGTCGGCGCCGACCGGGCCGCGCGGCGGCGCGGTACCATCCCCTTCCCAACCGCCGATCCCGCCGGCCGATCACGGCAGGCCGCCCGTCCCAGGAGTCCGAGCCGCGTGAAGATCCAGGAAGCCGACGCCAAGTCGCTGCTCCTCGAGCAGGGCCTGCCGGTGCCCGCCTGGGAGGTCGTCCGCTCGGCCGCCGACGGGCGCAGCGCCGCCGAGCGGGCCTTTGCCGCGGGCGCCGGGCTGGTCGTGGTCAAGGCCCAGGTCCTGGTCGGCGGGCGGGGCAAGGCGGGCGGGGTCAAGGTCGCCGCCGATGCGCCAGCCGCCGAGGCCGCCGCGACGGCGATCCTGGCCCTCGAGATCAAGGGCATTCCCGTCCGCAAGCTGCTCGTCGGGCCGGCCGCGGACATCGTCCGCGAGTACTACCTGGGGGCGATCCTCGACCGGGTCAGCCGGCGGATCGTGGTCATGGCCTCGGCCGAGGGCGGGGTCGAGATCGAGGAGGTCGCCCGGGTCAATCCCGGCGCGATCCACCGCCTGGCGGCCCACCCCCACCTGGGCCTGCTCGACTGGCAGGCCCGCGAGCTCGCCTTCGCGGTCGGCCTGGGCGGGCCCCACCTGCGGGACTTCGTGAAGATCGCCACCGGCCTGGTGGCCACCATGCTGGCCAATGACGCCGACCTCGTCGAGGTCAATCCCCTGGCCCTCGTCCGCGAGACCGCCGCCGACGGGACGAGCGTCGAGCGCCTGGCCTGCCTCGACGCCAAGATCACCCTCGACGATTCGGCGCTCTTCCGCCATCCCCGGCTCGAGGCCCTGCGCGACCTCGACGAGGAGGACCCGGCCGACCGCCAGGCCCGCGAGGACGGGATCAACTTCATCAAGCTCGACGGTTCGATCGGCTGCATGGTCAACGGCGCCGGCCTGGCCATGACCACCATGGACCTCGTCAAGCGGGCCGGTGGCGAGCCCGCCAACTTCCTGGACATCGGCGGCGGAGCGCGGGCCGACAAGGTCGCGGCCGCGATGCGCCTGATCCTGGCCGATCCCCAGGTCAGCGCGATCCTCGTCAACATCTTCGGCGGGATCACCCGCGGCGACGAGGTCGCCCGGGGGCTGATCGAGGCCCGCGCCGTGCAGACCCGCGACGTGCCGATGGTCGTCCGGATCGTGGGCACCAACGCCGCCGAGGCCGCCACCCTCCTCGAGGCCAACCAGTTCGCCACCGCGTCCAGCCTGGACGATGCCGCGGCCCAGGCCGTCGCCGCGGCCCGGTCGGCAGCGGCGACCGGCGGCCCGGCGCGCGACGGCCCGGGGACCGTCCGGTGAGCATCCTCGTCGGGCGCGAGACGCGCCTGGTCGTCCAGGGGATCACCGGTCGGGAAGGCGAGTTCCACTCCCGGGCGATGCTCGAGTACGGGACCAACCTGGTCGCCGGGGTCACCCCCAACAAGGGTGGCCAGCGGGTCCTCGATGGCCGCGTGCCGGTCTTCGACACGGTCGCCGAGGCCGTCCGTGAGACGGGCGCCAACACCAGCTGCATCTACGTCCCGGCAGCGGGCGCGCCGGATGCGATCGAGGAAGCGGCGGCCGCCGGGATCGCCACGATCTTCGCGATCACCGAGGGCATCCCGGCCCTGGACATGCTCAAGGCGGTCGAGATCGTGCGCGCTGCCGGGGCCCGCCTGATCGGGCCCAACTGCCCCGGGGCGACCTCGCCCGGGCGGGCCAAGGTCGGGATCATCCCGGGCTCGGTCCACCGCGAGGGCGGCGCCGGGGTCGTGTCCCGCTCGGGGACCCTGACCTACGAGGCGGTCCAGGCGATGAGCGACGCCGGGATCGGCCAGTCGACCTGCGTCGGGATCGGCGGCGACCCGATCATCGGCACGACCTTCCTGGATGTCCTCCAGCTCTTTGCCGCGGATCCCGAGACGGACGCGATCGTGCTGATCGGCGAGATCGGCGGCTCCGCCGAGGAAGAGGCCGCGGCGTGGGCCGCCGAGCACCTCCGGGGCGTGCCCATGGCCGCCTTCATCGCCGGCCGGACCGCACCCGAGGGTCGCCGGATGGGCCATGCCGGGGCGATCATCTCGGGCGGCTCGGGTACCGCCGCGGACAAGATCGCCGCCCTCGAGGCCGCCGGCATCCGGGTCGCCGGCTCGCCGACCGAGATCCCGGCGATCCTGCGCGCCGCCGGTTACCGGGGCTGATCGCCAGCCGATGCGCCGGACCGAGATCGAGTTCCTGTACGACTACGACCGCTGGGCGACGGGCCAGATCCTCGACGCCAGCCTGGGCCTGTCGGCCGACGAGTGGGCCGCCGAGTCGGTGATCGGCGACCGGGGCATCGGCGGGATCCTGGTCCACGCCCTGGGTGCCCACGAGCGCTGGCGGATCGGCTTCGAGGGCGGTCGCCGGCCGGCGACGATGCGCGAAGAGGAGCCGTTACCGGCGCCCGATGAGCTGCGCGAAGCGTGGCAGGCCGAATGGGCCCTGCTGCGCGAGTTCGTCGCCGGCCTGGACGAGGCTCGCCTGGACGTCCTGCACGGCGAAGCGCCCCTCTGGCAGGGCCTGGTCCAGCTGATCAACCACGGCACCCAGCACCGCAGCGAGGCGGCCGTGATCCTGACCGCCGCGGGCTGCTCGCCGGGCGACCTGGACATCGTCCGCTTCAACTTCGAGCGCCTCCACGGCGTGCTCGATTGAACGCGGCGGACCTGCGCTGCCTGTTCGGCTTCGATCACGGGGCGACCGCCCCGGTCCTGGCGACCCCTGCCGGCATCGAGCGCGACGGAGCCGGCCCGACGTGACCGGCGGGCACGCCCTGATGGTCCTGGTCGCCGGCGAGCAGCAGGAGATCCTGATCGCGATCGGCACCGACGACCTGGCCAGCCTGGCCGACCGGCGCCGGTTCAGCGCCCACCTGAGCCTGGGCGCCGGACTCGATCCGACCTGGCTCGACCTGTTCAGCGAGGCCGTCCGCTCGGTCACCGGAACCGACGAGCCGCGGGACTTCCTGGACGCCCGGCGTGAGCTCGACTCGGTCGGTGCGGGCGGACCGGGCGGCCAGGCCGGGGAGCTTCCCGAGCGCACGATCGAGCGTGTCGATCCACGCTGGGTGGAGGCCATCGCCCGCCTCGACGACAGCCAGGTCGACCGGGTCGCCGGACGCTGGATCGACCTCCTCGACGAGGAGCTGGGCGACCTGCCCCGCGAGGAGAAGCCCTGGATCCGGCAGCTCGCCGGTGAGCTGGTGGCCTTCTGCCGGGCCGCCCTGCGCGGCCCGGACATCCTGTTCGCCTGGTCGCTCTGAACGCCGCGCCGATCCTCGGCCTGGTCGGTGTCGGGGTCCGCCGTGAGGGCCGCTGGATCCTGGATCGGATCGACTGGGCCGTCGGCGCCGGCCAGCGCTGGGCCATCGTCGGCCCGAACGGCTCGGGCAAGACCACCCTCCTGCGGATTGCCAGCACCTATCTCTGGCCGAGCCGGGGCAGCCTGGTCGTGCTCGGCGAGACGACCGGCCGGACGGATGCCCGGGAGCTGCGCCGGCGAATCGGCTACGTCAGCTCGGCCCTGGCCGCCGAGATCGACCCGGCCCTGCCGGCGATCGATGTGGTGATGACCGCCCGCCACGCCGCCCTCGCGCCGTGGTGGTCGCGTTTCGACGCCGACGATCGCGATCGCGCCGCGGCCGGTCTCGCCCGCCTCGGCCTGGCGGGCTTCGAGGGCCGGACCTTCGGGAGCCTGTCGTCGGGCGAGGCTGGCCGGGTGTTGATTGCCCGGACCCTGATGACCGAGCCGGACCTGCTCCTCCTCGACGAGCCGGCCGCGGGCCTCGATCTCGGCGCCCGGGAAGACCTCCTTGCCCGCCTGACGACGCTGGCTGCCGGCCCGATCCCGGCCATCGTCCTGGTCACCCACCACCTCGAGGAGATCCCCGCCGGGTTCGACCAGGCCCTCGTCCTGCGGGCCGGCCGGGTGCTGGCGGCCGGCTCGATCGCGACCGTCCTCACCTCGGCCAACCTGAGCCTCGCGTTCGGTCTGCCGCTGCAGGTCGACGCCCGCGCCGGCCGCTATGCAGCCCGGGCCGTGGTTCGCCAGCCGGGCCGGTAGCCGGTCAATCGCCGGGCGTCAGTAGCCGAGCGCGGCCCACGACGGGCCGCCGGGCGCCTCGATCAGCTCGACCAGGACGCCCCCGCAGGAGCGCGGATGAAGGAACGCCACCGGCCCTTCGGCGCCCTTGCGCGGAGCGGAGTCGATCAGCTCGATGCCGTCGATGGCCAGCCGGGTCAGGCTCTCGGCCAGGTTGGCGACCTCGAGGCAGACGTGATGGAAGCCCTCGCCCTTGGTGGCCAGGAAGCGGGCGACGCCGGTGGTCGTGTCGGACGGTTCGACGAGCTCGATCTTCGAGGCGCCGATGGGCAGGAAGGCGATCCGGACCCGGTCGTGGGCCATCTCCTGGACCACCTCCAGCTCGAGCCCCAGGATCTCGCGATAGAAGGCCAGCGAGACCGACAGGTCGCGCACGACGATCGCCACGTGGTGGATCCGGCCGATCCGATGGAGGTGGGCGGGCAGGATGGGCGGTTCCGTCATCCGATTCTCCTCGTGGGTCCGGCGCACCCGCCGGCTGGCAGCAGGCTCAGATCGTGATCAGCTCGCGGTGCTCGCCCCACACGGCTCGCAGCCGGTCGCTGATCTCGCCGACGGTGGCATAGGCCTTGACCGCCTCGATCATCGGCGGCAGCAGGTTGTCGGAGCCCCGGGCCGCGGCCTCGAGCCGGGCCAGCGCGGCGGCCCAGGCGGCGGGATCGCGCTCGGCCCGCACCCGGCGCAGGCCCTCGACCTGGCGACGCTCCCCTTCCGGATTGATCTTCTGGGTGGGCGGCGTGCTGCCCCGCTCATCGCGGAACTTGTTGACCCCGACGACCACCTGGTCGCCCCGCTCGATCGCCGATTGGACCTGGTAGGCGGCTTCCTGGATCTGGTGCTGCTGGAAGCCGCCCTCGAGGGCCGCCAGGGTGCCGCCCAGCGCCTCGATCTCGGCCAGGTAATCGAGGGCGGCCCGCTCCAGGTCGTCGGTCAGCGATTCGACGTAGTAGCTCCCGCCGAGGGGATCGGCGGTCTCGGTCACGCCGGCCTCGTTGGCCAGGATCTGCTGGGTCCGCAAGGCCAGGCGGGCCGCTTCGGCCGTCGGTAGGGCGAGCGCCTCGTCGCGGGCGTTGGTGTGCAGGCTCTGGGCCCCGCCCAGGATCGCGGCGAGGGCCTGGACGGTCGTCCGCACGACGTTGTTGTCGATCGACTGGGCGGTCAGGCTGCTGCCGGCCGTCTGGACGTGGAAGCGGCACATCTGGGAGCGCGGGTTGTGGCTGCCGAAGCGGTCGCGCACGATCCGGGCCCACATCCGGCGGGCGGCCCGGAACTTGGCCACCTCCTCGAACAGCTCGCTCCACGAGGCGAAGAAGAAGCTCAGCCGGCCCGCGAACTCGTCGACGTCGAGGCCCCGGGCAATGGCCGCCTCGACATAGGCGATCGCGTCGGCCAGGGTGAAGGCCAGCTCCTGGGCGGCGGTCGCACCGGCCTCGCGCATGTGATAGCCGGAGATGCTGATCGTGTTCCAGCGGGGCAGCTCGCGCGAGCTGAACTCGAAGATGTCGGTCACCAGGCGCATCGACGGCCGGGGCGGGTAGATCCAGGTCCCCCGGGCGATGTACTCCTTGAGGATGTCGTTCTGGGTCGTGCCGCTCAGGGAGGCGCGCGGGGCGCCCTGTCGTTCGGCGGCCGCCACGTACAGGGCGAGCAGGATCGCGGCCGTGGCGTTGATCGTCATCGAGGTGCTCACCCGCTCCAGGGGAATGCCCTCGAACAGGGTCTCCATGTCGGCCAGGCTGCTGATCGGCACGCCCACCCGGCCGACCTCGCCGATCGCCTCCGGCGCGTCCGAGTCGTAGCCCATCTGGGTCGGCAGGTCGAAGGCGACCGACAGGCCGGTCTGGCCCTGCTCGAGGAGGTAGCGGAAGCGCTCGTTGGTCTCGGCGGCCGTCGCAAAGCCGGCGTACTGGCGCATCGTCCAGAACCGGCCCCGGTACATCGTTGGCTGGACGCCCCGGGTGAACGGGAACTCGCCGGGCCGGCCGAGGTCGCGGTCTTCGTCCAGGCCGGCCAGGTCGGCCGGGGTGTAGAGGTCGCGGATCTCCGTCCCCGAGCTCGTCAGGAACGCCTCCCGGCGCTCGGGCGTGCCCTTGCTGGCAGCGGCCCGGGTCGTCGCCCGCCAGCGCTCGCGGCCGGGATCGGACCGCTCGGGTCGCGGGGATTGGCCCGCCTGGCCCGTCTGCTCGGGCGGCTCCGGCTCGCTGGGGTTGCTCACCGCAGGCGGACCAGCAGGTCGCCGAGCTCGACGCCTCGTCCGACGGCCACTGCCACGACCTCGACAAGGCCGGCCCGCGGCGCCCGCAGCTCGTTGAGCATCTTCATGGCCTCGATCACCAGGAGGGGCTGGCCGGCGGTCACGGCATCACCGGGCGCCACGAACAGGCCGGCGATCCGCCCGGGCAGGTCAGCTCGGAGCTCGACGGCTGACTGGCCATCGCCGGATCCCTGGGCCTCTGGACGAGCGCGTCGGGCGCGGTCGCGAAGCGCGGCTCGACGCTCCGGCTCGAGCTCGACGTCCACCAGCCAGCCATCGATCAGCACCTCGCGCAGCAGCACTCCAGCGCCCGTCGGCCGGCGGGCGGGGCCGATCACCAGGCGGGTCCGGAGCCACTCGGTCGACCCGCGCCCGTCGGACGCCTGGGCAAGGATCGCATGCTCGGCCCCGCGCCATTCGACCCGGGCGATGGCCGGCGCATCGGTCACGACCACGCCCTCGCCATCGGGGAGGGCCCGGGCACGGACCGGCTCGGCGCTCATCGGGTCGTGCCCGGCGGCCAGCGGTTGATGCCCTCGACACGGGCCGCATCCAGCCAGCCCCGCTCGCCCGATGAACCGGATCTGGATGTTTCGGGCGGCAGGCCCGTGGGCCCCCGCGCTGGCTCCTCGAACGAGGCCAGGCCGGCCGCCAGGAGCGCGCGCTCGACGGCGCTCCGCCGCGCCGCCCGGCCGTCCCAGTGCTCCTCGACAAAGCCCGTGGAGAGCTGGCCGGCGGCGAACTCGGGGCTGCGGGCCACGAAGCGGTGGAACGGCAGAGTGGTCTGCACGCCGCCGATCTCGGTCTCGTCGAGGGCCCGCCCCAGGCGTTCGATCGCCGACGCCCGGTCCGGGCCATGGACCATGACCTTGGCCACCAGCGGGTCGTAGTCCGGCGGCACCCGCTCGCCCGATTGGACGGCCGTGTCGACCCGGATCCCCGGACCGGCCGGCAGGTCGAAACGGCCGATCCGGCCCGCCAGGGGCAGGAAGCCCCGGGCGGGGTCCTCGAGCGAGATCCGGACCTCGATCGCGTGGCCGGCCGGATCGTGGGCTCGCTCCCCCGCCGCACGGGCAGCCGCCGAGAGTGGCCGGCCGGCCGCCAGCCAGAACTGCTCCTGGACGATGTCGAGGCCGCTGACAAGCTCGGTGATCCCATGCTCCACCTGGAGCCGGGCGTTCACTTCCAGGAACCAGAACCCGCCCGTGGCGTCGAACAGGAACTCGGCCGTGGCCGCGTTGCTGAGGCCGGCCGCGGTGCCGATCCGGATCGCCCAGTCGTGGACCTGGCGGCGCTGGTCGGTCGACAGCCCCGGTGCCGGCGCCTCCTCCACGAGCTTCTGGTGCCGGCGCTGGAGGGAACAGTCGCGCTCACCGATCGCGATCACCCGGCCCGTCACGTCGCCCAGGAGCTGGACTTCGATATGCCGGGCCGGCTGGACGAGGCGCTCCAGGTAGACCGCCCCGTCGCCGAACGCCGCGAGGGCCTCGCCCGACGCGGCGCCCACGGCCGGCGCGAGATCCTCGGCACGGTCGACGCCGCGCATCCCGCGGCCACCCCCACCGGCCGACGCCTTGACCAGCAAGGGGTAGCCAATTCCACCGGCGGCCGCCACGATCGCGGCCAGGCCCTCGGGGTCGGCGCCGTCGGCCGGCTCCAGCGTGCCGGGCACGACGGGCACACCAACCGTGACCGCCAGCCGGCGCGCTGCCAACTTGTCGCCGACCGCTGCGATCGCCCGACTCGTCGGGCCGACGAACGCCAGGCCGGCTGCCTCGACGGCGGCGGCAAACGCCGCTCGCTCGGCCAGGAAGCCATAGCCCGGGTGGACCGCATCGACGTCGGCCTCGGCCGCGGCGGCGAGGAGCGCGTCGATCGAGAGATAGCTGTCGGCCGCCGGTGCCGGCCCAATCCGCACGGCGAGATCCGCTGCCCGGACGTGGGCTGCATCCCGGTCGGCGTCGCTGTAGACCGCCACGGTCTCTATCCCCAGCTCGCGGCAGGCCCGCATGATTCGCAGGGCGATCTCGCCCCGGTTGGCGACCAGGACTCGACGGAATGGCCGTCGTCGAGCGGTCATCGACGAATGCCGTCTTTACGCAAAGACGCCCGGCTCAAAGCGGAATGTTGCCGTGCTTCTTGGGCGGGTTCACGACTCGCTTCGTGACCAGCATCTCCAGGGCATTGATCAACTGCCGGCGCGTCTCCGACGGGCGAATCACCGCATCGACGTAGCCCCGACCTGCCGCGAGATACGGGTGGCTGAATTGCATCTCGTATTCGGCAACCAGTCGCGCCTTCTCCGTCACAGGATCGTTCGACTCGGCGAGTCGCTCGCGATGAATCACGTCCACGGCACCCGTGGCGCCCATCACCGCAATCTCGGCCGTCGGCCAGGCCAGATTCATGTCACCACCGACGTGCTTGCTGCTCATCACGTCATACGCGCCGCCGTAGGCCTTGCGGGTGATGACACTCAGCTTCGGAACAGTCGCCTCGCAATAGGCGTAGAGCAGCTTGGCGCCGTGACGAATGATTCCGCCATCTTCCTGGCTCAGGCCAGGCAGGAAGCCGGGCACATCGACAAAGGTGACGAGCGGCAGATTGAACGCATCGCACGTTCGCACAAATCGGGCGGCCTTGATCGACGAATTGATGTCGAGTGCCCCAGCCAGGACCGACGGCTGTTGGGCGACGATTCCGACGCTTCGTCCGTTGAGCCGTGCGAAGCCAATCAGGATGTTCGCGGCCCAGGCCGGCTGCAGCTCGAACAGGGCCCCATCGTCCACGACGCGCCGAATCACCTCATGCATGTCGTAGGGCACGGCAGGGTCGTCGGGGATCAACGTGTCGAGCTCCGGGTCCGCGCGGTCAATCGGATCGTTCGTCGCCTGGCGTGGGGCATCGGCCAAATTGTTCTGGGGCAGGAAGGCGAGAATCCGACGCGCGTCATCCAGCGCTTCCGATTCATCACGGGCCGCCAGATGCGCCACGCCGCTGCGGGTGGTGTGGGTCAGCGCGCCACCCAGCCGTTCCGCATCAACATCTTCGTGGGTCACCGATTTCACCACGCCGGGACCGGTCACGAACATGAAGCTCGTGCCTTCGACCATCACGACGAAGTCGGTGATCGCGGGCGAGTAGACCGCACCGCCGGCGCAGGGACCAAGGACCACCGACAGCTGAGGCACGACACCCGAGGCGCGCACGTTGCGCAGGAAGATTTCCGCATAGCCCCCCAGCGCCGCCACGCCATCCTGGATTCGGGCACCGCCCGAGTCGTTCAGGCCAATGATCGGAGCACCGACGTCGAGGGCGAGATCCATGACCTTGCAGATCTTCGCGGCATAGGCTTCGGACAGCGACCCGCCGAGGACCGTGAAGTCCTGCGAGAAGACGAACACGAGGCGGCCGTCGATTCGACCATGCCCGGTGACCACGCCATCCCCGAGGTAGACGGGACTGCCGCTGGCGGCGTCGCCATGCGCACCTACGACAAAGGCATCGAGCTCGACGAACGAGTCAGCGTCGAGGAGCAAATCGATCCGTTCTCGGGCCGTCAGCTTGCCGGCGGCGTGCTGTCGTTCGATTCGCTCGACTCCCCCGCCCAGCAGCGCAGCCGTGCGCATCTCGTCGAGACGGCGATAGCGATTCGCGTTCGTTGACACGTGGCACACCAATCTTGCTGTCTTTGCGTACAGACAGTGGCCGACGGGCCGGTCCGGGTCCATGATATCGGCGCCCACCGCCAAGGCTGGATACCGGAACACTGTCCACAGAATCGGTGAACAACTGGCTGCAAGTGTGGATAACTGGGTGAACCGCTGGACGCAATGGTGGAGTACCATCTCGGGACGGATTCCGCAAGACGCGACGTTCCGACCAACAACATCGAGGTGATGCGCCCGTGGCGAATGTGATCGCGATCGCGAATCAGAAGGGCGGCGTCGGCAAGACGACAACCGCAATCAACCTTGGGGGTGCCCTGGCCGAACAGGGCTACCGCGTGTTGTGCATCGACATGGACCCCCAGGCCAACCTGACTGTCGGCCTTGGCATCAACCTTGGAACGGTTGAGCGCTCGGTAGCCGACGTCCTGGCCGATTCGCGCGCGACGATGGCGGAGATCGTGATCCCGACCCAGACCACCGGCATCGATGTCGCACCCGCCACCCTTGAGCTCGCGTCCACCGAGGTCGAGCTGTTCAGTGCGATCGGTCGCGAACACGCGTTGCGCGAAGCCCTCGACGGCTGGGTGGACCAGCACTACGACTTTGCGTTGATCGACTGCCCGCCGACACTCGGGCTGCTGACGATCAATGCCCTGGTCGCCGCGCGGAGCGTGATCATCCCGGTCCAGACCCAGTACTACGCACTCAAGGGCCTGACCGCCCTGGTCAAGGTGATCAATACGATCCGGGCCAAGCTGAACCGCGACCTGCGCGTCCTGGGCCTGCTGCCCACGTTCTACGACGGCCGGACCATCCTCGGCCGGGAGATGCTCGACGAGCTGCGCGAGCTCGGCGACCATCACGTCTTCAACACGATCGTTCGGAATACGGTCAAGCTCGGCGAGGCGCCCCTCACCGGACGGCCGATCACGTCGTATGCCTCGAGCTCAGACGCGGCGCGAACCTATCGCGAGCTGGCACGGGAGGTCATCGAACTTGGCTAGAACCGATTTCCGGGCGACGGCGGCGCGCCGCCTGTCCGAGGAACGCGAGCTCGGGCCCGCGGTGATCAGCCTGCTCTCGCCCGAGGGCTCGACCCGCAATCTCGGCGTCCGCCATGTTCCCGTAAGCCGGATCGAGGCCAATCCGGACCAGCCCCGGATCACCTTCGAGCAGTCCGCCCTCGACGAGCTGACGGCCTCGATCAAGGAGCACGGAATCCTCCAGCCGGTCCTCCTCCGCCCGTTTGGCGCGCCCGGCCGCTACCAGCTCATCGCCGGAGAGCGGCGCTGGCGGGCCGCCAAGGCGGCCGGCCTCGACTCGATCCCGGCCATGATCGAAGAGATCGACGACGACACCGCGCTCGAGATCGCAATCATCGAGAACCTCCAGCGCGAAGACCTGTCGCCCCTCGAAGAGGCGACGATGTATGACCGGATGGTCAAGGACCACGGCTACAGCATTCGACGCCTGGCCCAGAAGCTGGGCAAGGACAAGGGCTATCTCGAGAATCGGCTCCGCCTCGCGGATGCGCCGGAAGAGATTCGCCAGCTCGTGTCTTTGCGCAAGGACACCCTGTCCCACGCCTATGAGCTGATGAAGGTCGAGGACCCCAAGAAACGGCGTCGACTCGCGGCCCAGGTCGCAAGCGGCGAGCTGTCCCTGGTCAAGCTGAAGCTGAAGATCGAGGGCCGTCGCAGCCAGGCCGTCGACGACGAGGACGGCGCCGAGGCCGAGCCGGTCGAGGCTGGCCCCGGTCGCCGCGGCCGGGCGGTGGACCAGGGCACGGATCTCGCCGACGCCGGCGGGACGGCCTGGTCGGGCGCGCGTCCATCGACGCCCCTCCGCGAGGACTCACTGCTCGAGGCCAAGCAGGGCCTGGCCGATTCGCTCGAAGAGTTCTTCGGCGTCCTGCGCCAGAAGGACGTGCTCGATTCGATCGGCGACGTGGACCGGGCCAACCTGGCGAAGTACCTGATGATCGCCAAGCTCCGCCTGGAGAATGCGATCGCGATGGTCCGCAGCGGCGAGACCAGCTAGAGCGAGCCCCGGCTGGCCAGCCCGCCGAGCCAGGCCACGGCTAGCCCGCCCAGGGCGATGGCCTGCGCCTCCCAGCCCCGCTCGCGGGTTGCCGCCAGCGGGCTCCGGCCCAGGGCGAGGCCGATCATCAGCAGCGCGATCGAGCCGTCTGCCGCGCCGATCGCCAGGACCGGGGCACCGTCGATGATCAGCGAGCCGGCGGCGACCAGGGCCACGATCGCCTGGAGCGCGAGGCCGATCCGCCAGGCGCGTTGGCGACCGAGCGAGCCGACGGCGGTCCGGACGTCCGCGGCCCGGTCGCGTTCCGCATCCGCCAGCTCGTTGGCCAGGGCCAGGGCAGCTCCGCCGATCACCGCCATCGGGATGAGGAGCAGGAACGCGGCGGGGACGCCGCCGGAGGCGCCGACCCAGGCGTAGACCGGCAGGAGCGGCAGGCCCAGCGCGAAGGGCAGCCACGACCAGCGGCTGGCCTTGAGCCGCAGGTCGTAGGCGTAGCCGATGGCCACCCCGGCCAGGGCCACCCCAACGGTGAGCAGCCCGCCGGCCAGCGACAGGCCGAGCCCGGCGGCCAGGCCGCCGACCACCGCGAGCCGGGCCGCGCCGGGCGGGACGAGCCCACGTGGCAGCGGCTTGCCGGGCTTCTGCCCGCGATCGTGCTCGATGTCGGCCAGGTCGTTCAAGGCGCCGATCGAAGCCTGCAGGCAGAACATGGCTGCACCGAGGAGGAGTGCCCGGTCGAGCCCGGCCCCGGCCAGGCGAACCAGTCCCCCAGTCAGCAGGGCATCGAGCAGTGACGGGAAGGGATGGATCAGCCGGATCACGCCGGCCGCCCGGGAACCGGCCTGGGCAACTTGGCCCGGCCGGTCAGACGTAGACGAGGTCCTCGAAGTTCTCGACGAGGTACTCGACGATCCGGTCGCGACCGTCGGCGGCCTCCCGGCGAATCCCCGGGACGAGCGCCCAGAGCATGATCGCCGGGACGATCGGCTGGCCGCTCGCGTCGCGGCCGAAGGTCGCCGGCGCCCCGCCACCGGCGGCATAGATCCGCTCGAGGGCGCGGTCGTCGACGTTGGCCGCCTTCTTGAAGTCGGCCAGCACCCGGAGCACGCCGCGGCGCCGGGCAATGTCGCGCATCAGCTCCGACGCCCAGGCGTCAAGCTGGCCATCGTCCTGCTCCTTGAGCCGCTCCCGATACTCGGTCGGATTGGCCGCCAGTCCCGTCGCACCCACCGGAATCTCCTCGTGAATCGTGTCCTGAGGAGTATCGCAGGATCGGCTAGGCCGCGGGCAGGTCCAGCAGCGGCTCCAGGTCGGCGAGGCTGTCCAGCACGACCGAGGCGGCCTCACGCGCACCGTCGGCCGGTGGCACCGATGCGTTGGGCACGAGGGCCACGGTCATTCCCGCGGCCCGGCCGGCGAGCACGCCATTGAGCGAGTCCTCCACCACCAGGCAGATCCCGGGGTCGACGCCCAGCCGGCGGGCGGCCAGGAGGTAGACGTCGGGCGCCGGCTTGCCATGAGCCACCTCGTCGGACGAGACAACGGCGCCCAGCAACCCGGCGATGCCCAGGGCCTCGAGCGCGGCATCAATCGCCGCCGGGTGGGCCGACGAGGCCAGCCCCAGGGGGACGCCCAGGGCGGCGAGCCGCCGGACGACCGTCTCGGCACCCTCGATCCGCGGGGCGCCCAGGCGCTTGTAGCGCTCGACCATCGGCCCCACGATCTGCTCGACGATCACCTCGTCGGGCAGGTCCAGGCCCATTCGCTCACGCATGATCCGGGCCCAGCCGAGGGAGTTGGCCCCCATCACGGCCCGCTGGTCGGCGTCGGTCCATGGCCGTCCCAGGGCCGCGGCCCAGGCCGCGCGCACCTCGTGCCACCAGATCTCGGCATCGACCAGGACCCCGTCGAGGTCGAAGATCACGACCGAGGGCCGGGTCGCGGGCCGGCCCGTCACCAGCTCAGGGGTTGGTGGCCCGGAGCGCCGGGAGCTTGGTCGCGGCCGGGCCCGGGGCCTTGGCGGGCGTCGCGCCACCCTTCTTCGGGGCGGATTTCACCGCGGCGCTTG
>DATGGC010000135.1:0-1864 GCA_035308745.1 Candidatus Limnocylindrales bacterium
GCAACATGGGGGCCCTTGCACAGGTCGATGAACGTGCCGTGTTGGTAGGTTGAGGTGACCGGTGTCGGCTCCCCTGCGGCCTGCGAGCGGGTCGCCAGGTCGTCGAGGATCTCGACCTTGTAGGGCTGCTCGTGCTCAACGAAGAAGGCTCGCCCGGCGGCCGGCTCGAGCTCCGTCCGCACGAACGGGTGGTTGGCGGCGACCGAGGCGGCCATCCCGGCCTCGATCGCGGCGAGGTCGTCGGGCGTGACCGGGCGGGGCAGCTCGAAGTCGTAATAGAAGCCGTCCTGGATCGCTGGCCCGATGCCCAGCTTGGCGCCCGGGAACAGCCCAAGGACAGCTTCGGCCATCACGTGCGCGGTCGAGTGGCGCATCGCATCGAGTTCGCTGTGGGCGCCGGCGTCGAGCAGCTCCTCGGCCGAGCCGCGCACGGGAGCATCGAACTCCTCGAGCTCGGGTTCGCTCGCCTCAGCCGTCGATCGGTCCTGGGTCATGCCTGGCTGCTCCTCCGAGGGGCGCGACCGACCCGGCCGGGACGTCCTCCACTCGACGTACGAAACCTGGTGGGCGACACTGGACTCGAACCAGTGACCTCTTGCATGTCAAGCAAGTGCTCTAACCAACTGAGCTAGCCGCCCCTGGCGTGCCCGTTTCGGGCCGCTGGCTTCGGAGGCCTGGCTCCACGCCCGTTGAACCGACAGTCGCGACGTTCCTGTTCGCGTCCGCCGGCGCAGGCACAGCGCCAAGCCACCGATGGGCATGGTACGACAGGAGGACCGATGAAGACCACCGCTGAACGCCTGCTGATCAAACCCGGTGCCCGGGTCCGGGTCGTGGGCGACGTCGGGGACGCCGGGGACCGGCTCGGGCCGCTGCCCGCCGGCGCGACGCTGGTCGACGCAACGACGACGCGCGCCGACGCCGTGGTCCTCTTTGCCCGCAACTCGGGTGATGTCAGGGCCCATCTCGCCGACGCCGCCAGCGCGGCCGGGTCCGACGGGCTGTTGTGGCTCGCCTATCCCAAGGGAACCTCGGGGCTGAAGACCGACCTGGGCCGGGACACGATGACCACGCTCACGGACCCGATCGCGGGCCTGACCGGGGTGACCCTGGTCTCCGTCGACGAAACGTGGAGCGCGATGCGCCTGCGGCCCTCCGAGCGCTACCGGGCCTGAGCCGCGGCCTCCTGGTCGCGGATCTTCTGGACCGCCGCCTGCACCCCGCCGGTCCACGGCAGGCCGTGGCCGGGTAGCAGCCAGCCCGCCTCGACCCCGTCGAGCCGGGCCATCGACGCCAGGGCGGTGACCCGGTCGGCGCTGAACGGGGCGAGCATCGGACCGGTCACCCCTGAGGCGACCGAGACGGTCGCCATCGCGTCGCCGGCGAAGAGTGCATCGAGGCTGGGCACGTGGATCGCGGCGCTGCCCGGGGTATGGCCGGGCAGCAGGATCACCCGCGGCGAGCCGGGCACGTCGAGGGTTGCCCCGTCGCCGAACGTCGACACCTCGGCGAGGTGCTTGGTGCGCAGGCCGCCTTCGCGCATCGACAGGACCAGGAAGCGCAGCAACGGCCCGATCCGGACCGCGCCGGTCTTGCCCGCCCCATTGGGGATCTCGCCGCGGGCCAGCCGGGCGTCGATCTCATGGACCGAGACCGGCACCTTGAGCTCCTGGCGGGCTCGCTCGGCAAATCCGATGTGGTCCGTGTGGCCGTGGGTCAGGACCACCGCCCGGACATCGGCCAACGAGCGGCCCATCGCGGCGAGCTCGGCCGGCAGGTCCGCCCAGTAGCCGGGCAGGCCGGCATCGATGATGGTCACCTCGCCGTTCTCTTCGACGAGATAGGCGTTGATCAGGCCCGAGCC